>SVTB01000084.1 GCA_015064015.1 Oscillospiraceae bacterium
TCCACAAGCTCCTGCCCCAGGCTCAGGCCGGTGACAACATCGGTGCTCTGCTCCGTGGTGTTGCTAAGGACGGCATCCGTCGTGGCCAGGTTCTTGCTAAGCCCGGTTCCGTTAACCCCCACACCAACTTCAAGGGTCAGGTTTACGTCCTGTCCGAGAAGGAGGGTGGTCGTCAGAAGCCCTTCTTCGCTGGCTACCGTCCTCAGTTCTACTTCAGAACTACCGACGTTACCGGTGTTATCGAGCTTCCCGCAGACGTTGAGATGTGCCGCCCCGGTGATAACGTTGTTATGACCGTTGAGCTGATCACTCCTATCGCTTGCGAGCAGGGTCTCCGTTTCGCTATCCGTGAGGGTGGTAGAACCGTTGGTTCCGGCGTCGTTTCCGAGATCATCAAGTAATTAACCCATCATAGGGTTGTTCACCCCCGCAGCCCTGCTGCGGGGGTTCTTAATTTGGGGAAACTTTTTGAAAAAATTTCCCCATACCCCTTCAAAAACTTTAGAATGTAATAAAGTTCTTTGATCCAAACTTTCTTTCAAGAAAGTTTGGCGGGTTCAAGGGCAGAGCCCTTGATACACTCTCAATCTTTGGGAATTGGTGAAATTCCATACCGGTGGTATAGCCCACGAACGCACGAATGAACGTGCGCCGAGCAGGGGAAGCTCCTGCGCCGACGGTAGCCTGTTGTGACCTTGCAAAACTGAGTGAGGGCGGCGGGGAAAGTCCGGATGAGAAAAGATGCACTCTACGGCATACGTATGCCGCGCGCCTCTTTTCCCCGTATTGAAAGGGGATTTTTATGTCTACATTAAAAAAAGCTTCCCATAAGGGAAGAAATTCCGATAAACAATCTATTTATCGCATGGTGGTCATGGCGCTTTTTGTTGCCTTGGCTTATGCTACCATGTTCGTATTTCGTTTCAATGTTGTTTTTTTAACCTTTGACCTCAAAGATGTTTTCCTGACGATTGGAGGTCTCTTGTTTGGCCCTGTTGCCGCCGTGGCGATGTCTCTGCTGACAGCGTTTTTGGAGTTCATCACGGTGGGGGATACGGGACCTTACGGTTTTATCATGAATTTTGCATCCAGCGCTGTCTTTACCAGTGTGTGCGCGTTGGTGTATAAATATAGGAAAAAGCTCAGCGGCGCTTTTGTCGGTCTTGTGGCAGCCGTGTTTGCCATGACCGCTGTGATGATAATTTTGAATCTTTTCGTCACACCGCTGTATATGGACAATACCACTTCCGCTGACGTGGCCAAGATGATCCCCACACTTTTGTTGCCCTTCAATTTGACCAAAGCTGTATTTAACGCTTCTTTCGTTCTGCTTTTATACAAGCCTGCATCTCGCGCGTTGAAGGCGGCAGGCGTGAAGCCGTCTTTGGAAGGCACGGTGACTGCACCAAGTGCGCCGGCCGATGTAGCTTCCAAAGCCGATCATGGCAAAATTGTGGGACGTAGAAATACCATTCTGGCCATCGTCATTGGAGCCTTGTTTTTGCTCGTGGGTGTGATGGTATTCGTATTTGTCCTGCACGGTGACTTTGAATGGATACATAATCCCTTCGCGGATTTTATTATGAGATAAAGGAAAAATTTTATGTCCGAAGCAATCATGCACTTTTTTGAAAATATCATTGGGCGAGAGTTATCCGTGTTTCTTTGCTCCATGATTCCCATCGTGGAACTGCGCGGTGCCATTCCCGTGGGTTGGTTTGCCTTTGATATGCCTTGGTGGTTGACCTATATTCTTGCCATCGTCGGTAATATGCTCCCCGTTCCGTTCATCCTTCTCCTTATCCGCAAGGTGTTGGGTTGGATGGAGACCTGTCGGGTCAAGCTTTTTAATCGCGTGGCGTGCTGGCTTCGCAAAAAAGCGGAGAAAAACACGGATAAGATACAGAAATATGGTTTTTGGGGTGTTTGCTTATTTATTGCGATTCCCCTGCCTGTCACAGGTGCATGGACTGGCTCCCTTGTGGCCGCTACTATTAAAATGAAGTTTTGGAAGGCGATGCTATCAGCTTTGCTGGGCGTTATGCTGGCCGGTATCATCGTGTCCCTGATTTGCTTTGGTATCCAAAGCGGTATATCCTGGCTTGAAATTTTGGTATAAAACGGAGGAGAATGATGAAAAATTACAAGATGGTTGCCCGTTTGTTGGCTGCGGCACTTCTCTGCGGAAGCCTGCTTACGGCTGTTGCGTGCGGCACCCCTGCCGAAGGCGACAAGGAAAACACCGGTAAAGAGACAACTTCTACCGGCGCGTCTACTCAGGCACCTGAGCAGGAAAACAACGGCGAGGAAGTGAGAAAGAAGTATTATGATACTCTGGAGAAGGAGGAGTTCAAACGCGACTTCACCATCCAGGTGTTGAATAATCGAAAGACCGAGTTCCTCGTGGAGGATTACACGGGTGATATCTTAGAAAACTCCATCTATGAGAGAAACACCGTGGTAGAAGATGATTTTGGTATCGAAATTGTCTGCCAGGTGGAAGAGGACTATCTCAAGGTTAATAACAACATTATGTTGCAGATCAACGGTGGATTGGATGAATTTGATGCCTATATGGGTCACAAGTATTCCTTCACTACCTGCGCTCAGCAGAATGCCTTGTATGATATGGCTTCCATCGTGACCATGGATCTGACGGCCCCCTACTGGGATCAGGCTTGCAGAGAAAATTTGGTCATGGAGGATCGCAACTTCATGATGACGGGTGATATCAACCCCTATTCCATGCTCATTTCAGCTTGCTTTGCTTTCAATAAGGATATGCACGCGGAATTGAACCTTGCGAATCCCTTTGAGCTGGTGGATAACGGTAACTGGACATTGGATACCATGACTTCCATGATCTCCGAAGTTACATATGACCTCAACGGTGACGGTACCATCGAGCATACCTCGGACCGTTACGGTCTGACTACTTGGATGATGGATGCCCCCTTTAGCCTGTTCTACGGTGCCGGAGGTATGTTTATTACCATTGATGAAGACGGCCTTCCCGCTGTAACCTTTGAGGCTGAGGAAGTTGTTAATATTTATGAAAAGATCTATCGCGCCATCATTACTGAGGAATCCTACTATGTTACCGATTCCAATCTGTATGACACGACATATGATGTATTCCTGGAGGGACGCGCCCTGTTTGTGGATACCTCACTAAACAAGATTTCCAACACCTTCTCCAACATGGAGGAGGAGTACGGTATTCTTCCTGTGCCTAAATACGACAAAAACCAAAAAGAGCACTTGTCTTTCGTTAATGGTGCGTCTCCCTTTATCATGATCTGTCAGACAGAGAAGGATACTGAATTCGTGGGTACCATCCTCGATGCTATGGCAGCATATAACTATGATAACGTTACTCCCAAGATGTTTGAGATCGTTACCAAGCTCCAGACCGCTCGCGACCCCGATTCCAGCCGCATGGTGGATCATATTATCCGCAACCGTGTGTATGACTTTGGCTACTATGTGGATCTCAATGTGACCAACCTGATCAAAGAAAGCCTCAACAGCGGCAAGGCCGAAATCGCTTCGGGCATGAAGAGCTACAGAACTTCCTCCGAGCGCGCCATCGCCAAATTGATCCAGAACTGGTCTAAACTCTCCTGATTTTTATAAAAGGTGGAGTTTTTTGCTCAAGTCCGCTTGACAAAAACTGAATTTATATAGTATAATAAAGGTGCGTAAAAATCTTGCCCAATACATCAAAAGGAGATTACAATGAAAAACACGAAACAGATCCTGTCTGCGCTGTTGGCTGTCATCATGTTGCTGAGTAGCCTCATGGTATTTACCTCTTGCGCCGAAAACAAGGAAAATGAGAAGAACCCCGAGAAGCAGACCTCGGTTTCTACCGTTACTCCCGGAAACAGTAACGAGGCGGCCAGCGAGGGCGAAACCGAGAAATATGTTGCTTATGATAAGATTGAGAAGGAAAAGTTTGACCGTGAATTTGTCATTCTGTCCCGTGGAGATATGAAGGATGAATTCGAGGTCGAAAAAATCACCGGTGAAATTCTGAGCGACTTGATTTACGAGCGTAACACCGTCGTATCCGAAGATTTGGATATTTCCATTGAAGTAGTTGACGGTGGCGAGTATAACGAAGTTAACAATGAGTTGATTCGCCAGGTCACCTCTAATGACGATGACTACGATATGTTCACCGGCCATAAGGTGGCTTTCATGAACTGCGCTACAGGTAACTATCTGTATGATCTGAACGAGATCTCCACTATGAATCTGGATGCGCCCTATTGGGATCAGGCTTGCCGCGAGAACCTTTCCATCATGGGAAAGAACTTCATGATGACGGGTGACCTTGATCCTGCTTCCATGCTGATTTCGGCTTGCTTTGTATTTAACAAAGAGCTGAATAAGGAACTGGGTAAGACCGAGCCTTATGAGCTGGTAGACAATAAGAAGTGGACTCTGGATAACTACCTTGCACAGATTCAGGACGTTAGCCAGGATTTGAATAACGACGGCGCTTACTCCGCACAGGATGATAGATTCAGCACCACGATTTGGAGCTTGGACGGCGGTTTCAGTATGTTCTATGGTGCCGGCGGCAGATTCGTATCCGTGAATGCTGACGGTGAGCCCGAGTTGACCTATAGTTCTGAGCGCGTAATTGATATTTACGAAAAACTTTACAAGGTTGTTGTATCCGAGAACGCTTTTTGGCTGCCTGTGACGCAGATCGGTGATTACGGCGTGAACTACAGCATTTTCACCGAAGGTCGTGCGCTGTACTGCGATATCACGCTGGCTAAGATTTCCTCCTTCTTGGCGGATATGGATGCAGACTACGGTATCGTTCCTGTGCCCAAGTATGATGAGGCACAGGATGAGTATCTCTCCTTCGTAAATGGTGCATCTCCTTTTGCTATGGTCGCACAGACCGAAAAGACCCCCGACTTCGTGGGTACCGTTTTAGAGGCTATGTCTGCTTACAACTACGACAATATCACGCCTAAAATGTTTGAGATCGTTACCAAGCTGCAGAGTGCCCGCGATCCCGACTCCAGCCGTATGGTGGATTACATCATCCGTAACCGTGTTTACGACTTCGGCTATTTCATGGATCTTGAGTTGACCAATGTGGTGATGCAGGGTCTTTCCAATAACTCCGAGACCATCGCTTCTGATCTGAAGAGCAAGAACAGAGCAGCTGAAAGAGCTTTGGGTAAGCTGGTGGATAAATTCAGTGCGTAATTGACTCAGGAGCCCCCTTGTGCTTGCTTGTCCTGCGGCACAGGGAGGCTCCCTATGTGCCTTTGGGCATGATAATTTAAGATTGATCTGAGAGGAAAAAACATGAATTTCAACGCAAAAAAATGCTTGTTTACCAGTGAATCGGTGACTGAGGGTCATCCCGATAAAATCTGTGATAAAATTTCCGATGCCATTTTGGACGAAATGCTCCGGCAAGATCCTATGTCTCGTGTTGCATGCGAGACCTTCTGCACTACGGGGCTTGTGGCCATCATGGGTGAGATCACGACGAGCGCGTATGTGGATCTTCAAAAGGTGGTGCGTGATACCGTTCGTGAGATTGGTTATACCAGAGCCAAGTTCGGCTTTGACTGTGATTCCTGTGCTGTCATTTCTTCGATCCATGAGCAGTCTCCCGATATTGCTATGGGCGTAGACAAGTCTTTGGAAGCCAAAGAAGGCGAGACCGACGGCTTGGATACAGGTGCCGGCGATCAAGGTTTGATGTTCGGTTATGCTTGTGATGAAACGCCTGAGCTGATGCCTCTGCCCATATCTTTGTCCCATGCGCTGGCTAAAAAGTTGACGGACGTTCGTAAAAGCGGAGAGCTTTCTTACCTCCGTCCCGATGGTAAAACCCAGGTCACGGTGGAGTATTGCGAAGGTAAGCCTGTCCGTGTGGATACTGTCGTTGTTTCTACACAACATTCCGCCGATGTTGCGTTGGAGACCATCCGCGAGGACATGATCGAGAAGGTTATCCGCCCCGTGGTGCCTGCGCATTTATTGGATGAAAACACCAAGTTCTTTGTCAACCCCACGGGTCGTTTCGTGATAGGCGGTCCTGCCGGCGATACCGGTCTCACCGGTCGTAAGATCATTGTAGATACCTACGGTGGTTATGCACCCCACGGTGGCGGCGCGTTCTCGGGTAAGGATCCCACTAAGGTTGACCGTTCGGCTTCTTATGCCGCCAGATATATCGCCAAGAATGTGGTGGCCGCAGGTCTCGCTTCTCGCTGTGAAGTGCAGGTAGCCTATGCCATTGGTGTGGCGAAGCCCGTGTCGGTGCTGATTGACACCCAGGGAACGGCTCGCGTGGATGAGGAGGCCATTACGGAGGCTGTTTTGAAGCACGTTGACCTCCGTCCTGCTGCCATTATTGAGCGCTTCGGGCTCCGCCGACCCATCTACTGCCAGACAGCCGCATATGGTCATATGGGCCGTGAGGATTTGGATCTGCCTTGGGAGGCAAGAGATCTCGCCGAGGCTTTGAAGGCTGAGTTTTAAGGCGCTTCCTACACCATCATCCTTTGTTTCTCATATTCTGTAGAGAAAGGAGATGAGGGGATGACGGTGATCCTGATTATAGGTCAGGTATTTTTGTCGGTATTGGCGATCTTTGGACTGATGTTTCTTTTCCGAGCGATGATGGCATGGTACTTTATGCCGGAAGTGGTTACCGTTGCTGTGATCGTCAAAACCCGCAAAGAGCTTCAAAACTTGGATATTTTACTCTGCGAGGCAGAAAAAAACGCATTTCGCCGCCGAGGTACCCCTGTGGCGGTGATGATCCCTTCGCATTTGATGCAGAAAGGGAGCGATAGTGGCGGTGAGCCGGATCTTGCCTATCTTGACACGATTCGAGATTACGGCGCCGTGGTTTATATCATGACAGAACAAAATCAGCCCTCCTCGGTGTGACCGACGGGGGCTGAATGTATAAGAAAGGAGGTACCCATGGCTTATCCCAATGAGATGTTTCATTCGCAGGCCCCTTCCAATGGAGATGATTTCCCACCCGCTGATGATATGACACGCATGGAAGGCGTTGTGGAGCACGTGATCTACAGTAATGAGGACAATGGGTATACTGTTTTCGATTTCGGTGTGGAGTCTTCGGGAGAGGTGATTACGGCTCAAGGGATCGCTCCCTACATTACTGAAGGCGATGCCTTGGTTCTGTGGGGTGAATGGATTCATAGCCCGAAATACGGCCGTCAATTCAAGGTGGCGCAGTACGAGCGGCATATGCCTGCAGATACAGCCGCGATTTTGCGATACCTGTCTTCTCGTACCATCAAGGGTATAGGTCCCAAGCTGGCGGCCCGTATTGTGGAAAATTTTGGCGAAGACACATTGGATGTGATGGAAAATCACCCCGAATGGTTGGCCGAGGTGCCGGGTATCTCCCGAAAAAAGGCGCAGGAAATCGCTGAAGATTTTAAGGCCAAGGCGGGTATTCGTTCGGCCATGATGTTTTTTAGGGATTATTTTGGTGCGGCGATGACCGTAAAGATTTACAAGGCCTTCGGCAGCGGCTGTGTGGATATTGCTAAGCAAAATCCCTACCGCCTGTGTGACGAGGTGGACGGTGTGGGCTTTGAGCGCGCGGACCATATGGCCATGGCCATGGGCTTGGATCCCGAAGGTGACGAGCGGCTTATGAGCGGTGTCAAATATTTGCTCACGGGAAATGCGCAACGCAACGGACACGTTTGCTTACCCCGTGAGAAGCTTGCAGCGGCTGCGGCACAATTACTACAAACGACCCTTGACAAGGTAGAGGCGGCGATTGACCGTCAGCTTTCCTCCGGAGCCTTGGTGAAACGGTGTTTCAATGGGAAAAACTATATATTCACGGCTTCTGCGGATAAGCAAGAGCAATATATTGCTGATAAGTTGACACTTTTAAATCATCTGTGCCCCGCAGTAGACCCCGGCGATATCCACGGATTTATCAAAAGGGAAGAAATGCGGCGCAATGTGGACTATGCCGAGGGGCAAAAGAGAGCCATTGATTATGCCCTTGCTCACGGCGTGATGATTCTCACGGGAGGCCCCGGTACGGGAAAAACCACCGTTGTACACGCTTTGCTGGGTATTTTTTCTTTGCTGGACTATCAAGTCGCCTTGGCTGCTCCCACGGGACGTGCAGCCAAACGCTTGTCTGAGGCCACCTCCTGCGAAGCAAAGACCATCCACCGTCTCTTGGAAATGGAGTTTTCGGAGGGTGAGCACGGCAAATTCCGCCGCAATGAGCAAGAACTCTTGGATGAGCACGTGATTATTGTGGACGAGGCATCCATGGTAGATACGGCCCTTATGTGCGCTTTGCTCAAGGCGATCAAGCCCGGCGCGAGACTCATTCTTATCGGAGATGCTGATCAGCTACCTAGCGTGGGCTCGGGACGCATCCTCAACGATCTGATTGACAGTGGTTGTTTTGCCACTGTGCGTCTCACCGAGATTTTCCGCCAGGCTAGAGAATCGCTCATCGTCACCAATGCCCACGCTATCAATGAGGGTTATATGCCTGACCTGACCGTGAAAAACAATGACTTTTTCTTCATGCCCCGCGCCACAGATCGCGGTGTCGCGGACACCATCGTGGAATTGTACGGCACCCGCCTCCCTCGTGCGTATGGCAAGGACACAGAAGGCGGGATTCAGGTAATCACTCCCTCCCGCCGCGGCGAAGCGGGCACTGAAAACCTGAATCGCTTATTACAAGCCACCCTAAATCCCCCTGCCCGACATAAAAAAGAACTGAAATTCAGGGAAACTGTGTTCCGCGAAGGGGATCGCGTGATGCAGACCAAAAACAATTATGATATCTATTGGGAGAACCATGAGGGAGAAGGAAGCGGTATCTTTAATGGTGATATCGGACAAGTTCTCCAAATTGACCCCTTGGATAAAGAAATGGTGATTCGATTTGATGACCGTGAGGCAACCTACACCTCTGATATGCTGGACGAATTGGAGCACGCTTGGGCAGTGACGGTTCATAAAAGCCAGGGTAGCGAATATCCTTACGTTATCATTCCTCTCTATAACGCGCCTCCCATGCTGCTCACCCGAAATTTGCTGTATACCGCTGTAACCCGCGCCCGCCGTATGGTTATTTTGGTGGGGCGTGAGGATATCTTGGGCGTCATGGTACAAAACAACCATCAGACTATGCGCTATACCGGCCTGATTTACCGTTTACAACCGGATCCATGAGGAAAGCCATGAAAAGAAAAATGAAATGTTGGACAAACCGGGCTTTGCTGCTTCTATTCCCACCCAAATGCGTAGGGTGCGGCGAATTGATGTCGGTGCGCGAGGGGGAAAGAGAGGTTTTCTGCCCATTCTGCCGCACGCGCTGGGAGCAGGCGCGCCTGCCTTTGGAGGACACACTGACTGATGAGGCTTCCTCGATTTTGGGAATTGCCTCGGTTGTGGAATATCAGCCGGGACATAACGACGGTGTGGCGGAACGCTTGATATATCACATCAAGCATAAGGATCACAACCGTGTTTTTGATTTTGCGGCCAAAGAAATGCACCTTGGGGTGGAACGGCTGATTCGGGAGAAACAAATAGACGAGAAAAATCTTTGGATCTCCTATCCGCCAAGACGGAAAACCGCTGTCCGGAAGGATGGATTTGATCAGGCGCACCGCTTGGCCAAAGCCCTGTCTCTCTGCACAGGATGGCCTATGAAATCCCTCTTGATCCGCGCGCATGACAAGAAGGAGCAAAAGACGCTGGGGCGTGAAGCGCGTGTGGAGAATGCTATGGCAGCCTATGAATTGGGGAATCGTATCCCTTCTTTGGAAGGAAAAACCATTGTGCTGATCGACGATCTTTACACTACGGGGGCGACCCTGCGTGCTTGCGCAAAGCTATTGTCAGAGGCGGGTGCCGATGGCATGGTTTTGGTGACCATCGCAAGGACACGATCCCCCAAACCATGATTGTGAATGGATTCGTAAACTTTTGAAAAAGTCATTGACAGAAGAGCCACATATGTGGTATACTATATGCGGGAGAGTGTTTTCCGTTATATTAAATGACAGGAGGTGAGCCGATGTTTGAAAATTTGAAGCGGGACCTGAAACGGGATATTGCCATTGATTTTGGTACCGCATCGGTTTTAGTATACGTAGAAGGTAGAGACATCGTGCTCAAGGAGCCTTCTGTGGTGGCGGTAGACGTATCTACTGATCGCGTGGTCAAGGTGGGCAGGGACGCCATGGAGATTCAAGGGCGTACCCCCGAACATATCGAAACCATCCGTCCCATGAAAAACGGGTCGATCAGCCAGTACGAAGTGACGCTCCAGATGCTGAAATATTTCATTCGCCGTGCCAGCGGGAAAACGTGGATCGCGCCTCGGGTGATGATCACGGTGCCTTCGGGTATCACCGAGGTGGAGATGCTGGCGGTGATGGAGGCTTCCCGCGAGGCGGGAGCTCGCCGTACATATCTGATTGAAGAAGCCAAGGCGGCCGCTTTAGGGGCCAGTTTGGACATATCTTCGGCAGAGGGATCTATGATCGTGAACATTGGCGGCGGCGTGACCGACGTAGCGGTGCTGTCTATGGGCGGTATCGTGGTGTCGGATTCTATCAAAGTAGGCGGTGACCGCTTTGACGAGGCCATCGTCAGTTATATCCGCAGACGTTACGG
>SVTB01000085.1 GCA_015064015.1 Oscillospiraceae bacterium
TTGATTCAGGGCGCTCAAGGCCGCCCCCGAAACCGCCGGCCGTCATCATAGGTTCTGGGGGCTTCGCCCCCAGAACCCCCATTGTCTTCCTACACCCAAAAGATATAGGGGTTACCCCGATAAACAACAATTTATAGAACCACCTCATTTTCGCATTTGCCCGTTTCTTTGAAGGAAATCAGGTTATGCACCGTTGTTTCAGCGATATTATAGAGCGCGTCGGAGGTAAGAAAGGCTTGGTGGGAAGTAACAATGACATTGGGCATGGAAATGAGACGTGCCAGCACATCATCCTCCAAAATATGATTGGAATTGTCCTCATAGAAGAGATCCCCCTCCTCCTCATACACATCCAAGCAGGCCGCGCCCACGCGGCGGGATTTAATGCCCTCCAGAAGAGCCTCGGCATTGATAAGACCTCCCCGCGAAGTATTGATGATCACCACGCCTTTTTTTAATATGCCCAGCGTATCATAATTGATGAGATGACGAGTCTCCTCGGTGAGGGGGCAATGAAGAGAAATGATATCGCTCTCACGGAGCAGCCTGTCCATGGTCACGTAAGTCACACTCTCAATATCGGCAGGATACTTGTCATAAGCCAGGATCTTCATGCCAAAGCCCTTGCAGATATCCGCAAAGACTCGGCCAATCTTACCCGTACCCACGATGCCAACAGTTTTGCCATGAAGATCAAATCCTACCATATTGTTGAGGCTGAAATTGTAATCTCTCGTGCGGATATAGGCCTTATGGATGCGGCGAATAGAGGTAAGCAACAAAGCCATGGCGTGTTCGGCTACAGCGTAGGGGGAATATGCGGGAACGCGGACGACGGTGATTTTCCCACTTGCGTGGCGAATATCTACGTTATTAAAGCCCGCACAGCGCAACGCCAAAATACGAATCCCCATATGGATAAGGGTGTCAATGACCTTAGCATTGACGGTATCGTTAACAAAGGCGCAAACGCCGTCACACCCTTTGGCAAGACTGACGGTGTTTTCATTCAGCTTAGTTTCAAAAAATTTAAAGCTGATGCCAGCCTCTTTTCCCAGCGGTTCAAAATACGTCAAATCGTAAGGCTTGGTATCAAAAAAAGCGATTTTCACGAGTTATTTCTCCTCTTTTGTTTTTCAGTATCATGCAAAGGGATATTTGCGTAATAAATTGTTGTTTATCAGGGGCTTTGCCCCTGAACCCCACCAAGAACCTTTTTGAAAAAAGGTTCTTGGAACTCTAAAAACTTTAATACATATCAGTTTATTTTAAAAGTTTTTGAAGGGTTCCAAGGGAAACTTTTTTCAAAAAGTTTCCCTTGGCCGTACCCCTTCAAACAACAATTTGCCAGCCCTTTATATGGTCTCGTCTTGCTTTATATCAGTTTTCTCAAATTTCCAAAATTTATGTATCCGAAGAAAATTCATGCTTGACATTTTCAAAAATTTGATATATAATGTGTGCAAGGGATTCCCCTGATTATTTTCATATATGTATGGAGGCTTTCGCATGGATGCATTGAAGAAACTGTTCCCCCTGTCTTTTAAGTATACTAAGGATGTGCCAAACCTCATCATCGGTATCATTGTTTACGTCATCGTCGGTGCCCTCGTAGGCGCGCTTATCGCCCTTTCCACTCTCCTTTCCGGATGGCTTCCCGTTGTGGGCGGTATCATCGGTTGGGCTCTGGGCATTGTCAGTAGTTTGATCGGTATCTACGTTTTGGCCGGTATCATCATTCAGATTTTGGTTTTCGCCAAGATCATCAAGTGATCCCACAAGCCGCCGCATATCTGCGGCGGCTTATTTCATAAGAAAGAGGGTAACCATATGAAAAAAGCAGGGATATCCATCACCCGAGACAGAGATTTTTACAGGCAATTCTTTTCTGTATGGTGGGTGCTGGTACTCTATAATATCATCACCTTGGGTGTGAATTTGGCTGACAATATCATGGTCGGTGCCTACAGCGAAGACGCACTTTCAGGGGTTACTGGCGTTAACCAAATTCAATTTCTCTTTCAGCAACTCCTTATGGGCGCGGGAGATGCCGTTGTGGTTTTGGGTAGCCAATACTGGGGGCAAAAACGTACCGAGCCCATCAAGCGCTTCTCTATAGGTGCCCTCCTTTTAGGTGTCATTCTATCGCTGGGTCTGTTTACCGCCGCCTGCATTACCCCCGAGGGACTGATGTCCCTGTTTACAGATTCCCCTGCCATACGAGCCGAAGGTGTGACCTACCTTCGGGTCATGAAATATTCCTACCTGCTTTTTGCCATGACCTCCCTTTTTCTGTCCATGCTTCGCAGTGTGGAAACGGTAAAGGTGGGCTTTTGGGTGTCTGTCTCTACCATGCTCGTCAACATTTCCTTGAACTATCTGCTCATCTACGGAAACCTCGGCTTCCCTGCCTTAGGCACCACAGGGGCGGCCATCGCCACGCTCGCGGCTCGTATCGCGGAGTTTATCATTGTGGTAATATATGTTTTCTGTATCGACAAAAAGCTCTGCTGGCGCATACGAGATCTGTTCCACCCGGACAAGCTCCTTGTCAGGGATTACCTCCGTCTCTGCCGATCCTTCCTGCTTACTTCTCTAATCTTTGGATCTTCCATTCTCTTACAAACGGTGATTCTGGGGCACATGAGTGACAGCGCCATCGCTGCCAACTCGGTTGCATCCACCCTATTTCAAACACTCAAGGTAGCCTCCATCGGCGCGGCTTCGGCAGCTTCCGTGCTGATCGGCAAAGCCATTGGCAGTGGAAAAATGGACAATATCCGTTCCTATGCTCAAACACTTCAGCTTATGTTCGTAGGCATCGGCCTGGTCACCTCAACTCTGCTTTTGATCCTACGGTTCCCTATCGTCAATCTATACACGGATTTGTCTCCGGAAACTCGCCAAATGGCTTTGGATTTCATTTTGGTTTTGTGCGTGACAGGATTTGGCACAGCCTATCAAATGCCCACGGCTGTAGGCATCATCCGCGGAGGCGGCGACACAAGATTTGTGATGATCAACGATATCATCAGCATTTGGGGTATCGTCATTCCTCTCTCCTTTATGGCCGCGTTTCTATTTAAATGGCCGCCCGTGGCGGTGGTCATCTGTCTAAACTCGGATCAGGTGTTCAAATGTGGTGCCGCTTTTATCAAGTGCAACCGCTATCGGTGGATGAAAAAATTGACACGCGGATAAAACTATGTGAAAGAATGCTTTTTCTCCCCCAATTCGTTTTCCTTCCATTCCCGGCTGAGAACAGCGCATCGCCCAATGGTGCGGTACTCCCCTTTGATTTTTAGGGCTTCACGGGCATATCCTTCAAATTGCATACCCACCCGCTCCATGAGTCTCAGAGAGCGGGTATTTTCTTGCATAAATTTCGCTTCTATACGGTGGAGCTTTAATTCTTCAAATCCAAAGCGGATGATTTCTCGCACGGCCTCGGTGGCAATTCCATTCCCCTGATAGTCGGGATTCAGAACGTAACCAATCTCGGCGGCATCCGAAGAAAAATCAAAGGCGGTAAAGCCACAGGTGCCGATCATGCGGCCGTCATCTTTGCACACCATCGCCCAATCGAAAAAGTCTCCCGTACGATAACGCTGACCCACATAAGTTAGATATTCCCTCGTATATTGAAGATGAGGATGAGGCGTCCAGGTCAAATAACGGCTAACAGGCTCATGCTGTGCATAGGCAAACATATCCTCTGCATCCGATACTCTCATCCCTCGAAGAAAAAGGCGCTCAGTCTCCAAAGTAGGGATATGTGAAAAAAGCTGATAGATAGCGTTCCTTTTCATGTTCGTCTCCATGCCGTATGTGATCTTTACGCCTTATTATACGATAGATTCTGCTTTTTTGCAAGAGGTTTTTTTCATCATTTTCCAAATCTTCATACCACGGTCACAATCTTGTGCTATGATATATTATGAATATTTGTGCAGAAAGGAGCCTTTCCTCATGGCTTCCAAAAAGAAAAACGTCCAGACCCCCCAAAAACAAAAATTGAGCAAAAAAACCAAGCGGATCATCGTTGTGTCCACGGTTATCACCATGGCTGTACTTTTGATCGCGGGTATTTTGCTGGTGCTGTTTGATAACGGGATCATCGGCAACTCCGAAAAATACAAAAAAATGGCCGCCGACCGTAAGACCGTAGCCACCTGTAACGGCTTTGAAATTCCCTACGAGGAGCTTCGCTTCATTACGGATTTCTACAAAAAATCCCTGTCTCACGCCTATGGCGAGGACATCTGGGATGACCCTGCCACAGCGGAGCAATACCGCGCTGAGTTGGAGACGCTTGTCATGGAGCATCTTAATGAAAACTACCTGGTTCTCTCCGCCTGCCGCGTGCTGTCCATTCCTATTGACTCCAAAGATCAAAAGGAATACGTAAACAAGGAGATGGCAAGGTTGAAGAAGGAGTTCGGTGGCGATCAGAAAGAAATGGACAAATGGATCGCGGAGCAGGGTATGACCGAAAGCTATCTCCGCTTCTCTATCGGCATCGAGTATCTGCACTCGTCCATTTATTACACTCTCAGAGATGCGGAATGGTATGATTTCACCATCGCTAACATCGATAATTTTATGGACTTCGTATATGAAAGCCCCACCTATGCCCGCACCATTCACGTGTTCGTTGAAAACGATGAAGGCGAGGACGTAGAGGATAACCGCCGCCGTGCCCAGTCCATGTATGATTATCTCATGGCCGAGCCTGATGCCGAGGCAAAGGAAGCACTGATGAGAGAATACATCGGATCTTCCAATAACGAGGATCTGCTCATCACCAAGGACGGCTACTACTTCACCTACGGAGAAATGGAGAAGGTGTACGAGGACGCCACTTTTGATCTGGCGATCGGAGAAGTGAGCCAAGTTGTGGAGACTCCCGACGGATTTTTCATCATCATGAGATTGCAGCCCTCCATGGATTACATCATGCTGAACGCCCAAACGTTACTCTCCTTCTATCAAAGCGCGGCTATGGATGTCTACATTGAAAAGTATAACGATGAATGTAAAGTGGAGCTGAACGAATACGGCAAAAGCCTGGATCTTTTGCATCTAAACTAAGGAGTTATGGTGTTGAAAAGAAAAAATCCCGGCGAAAAATACGCCCGACGTGCCCTCCGAAAGCGAGCCAACCATGATCCAAGTCAAAAAAAGCGTATCCTACTCATCTCTTTGGGCACGTTGGTAATTATCGCCCTCGCGCTGGTTTGGGGTAATATCCTAAAGGCTGAATCAGATCAGCGGCGCGCTGAAGAAGAAGCCAACGCTTGGCTTGTGGATGAAGACTCGGTTATCCCTATTCCCGTAGACGTTCCCAACCACAGCGCGGGTTACGCCCAGCCCGGCGGAAAAATGCATATGTCGGATATTTTGGATTACGGAGCCGTAACCTTTGATTTAGGCAGTACCGCCTCCCCTCTTCCCTACCATGTGGAGTTGCCCGAGGGATCGGGTATGAGCATCCGGGAAGGCGCACCATCCCTCCAAAGCGAGGTGGCCAGATTCCACAAAGCGGATCTATATGTTATCGGAGTCTTCACGGTCACCTCTCTCGGCATGGCAGATACCACAGAAAAAGTGTTGCGTCAAGGGCAGGAGCTGGCATTGCTCACGCAATTTGCAGAGACGGGAATCGACAATATTCTGCTTTTGGGAATTCCCGCAGGTTCGGATGCCTTGGACAAGGTTGCCACCGGATATTTGGTGAACGTGAAGACAGCCTTGGCATCCTTCTCACCCACGCCGGCTGTGGGCATGGCGTTGTATCCTTCAGCCCTTGAGGGTTCTGTGGCTCATCCCGACGGCACGTCTGCCTATGTAGGGCAAATGACACCCGGACGGATGCTGGCAGCCTGCGATTATCTGGCGCTGGATCTGCGGCAATCCGGTGAGCAAACAGAGGTGCTACTCAAGGAATTACAATATGCTTATCTGCGCTATGAGCTTCGCTTGCTGACCTCCACCGAAACCGCACACATCACCCAAACTGCAGTGGATCATGGCTTTTCAAGGATATTTGAATTTGGAAAATGAGGCAACGGATGACCGATCCGTTGCCTTTTTCTATATTGCGCCCTCCATGTCCTTTCTCAGCTTTGTAAGAATACGCTTTTCCAAACGGGAAATATAGGATTGCGAGATTCCCAAAAGATCCGCCACTTCCTTTTGCGTCAGCTCTTTTCTTCCTCCGAGGCCAAAACGGTATTCGATGATCATACGCTCCCTGGGCGTGAGCCGTCCCACCGCCCGATAAAGCGCCTGTTTTTCCTCCGCCTCCTCAATGGCGCGGCTGACAGAATCCTCGTCACTTCCCAGCACATCGGATAGCAAAAGCTCGTTGCCGTCCCAGTCTGTGTTCAAAGGCTCGTCCAAAGACACCTCATGCCGTCCGCTGATTTTACGCAGATACATGAGGATCTCATTTTCGATACAGCGAGAAGCATAGGTTGCTAATTTGATATTCTTGTCGGAGCGGAAGGTACTCACCGCCTTGATAAGCCCCAGCGTTCCGATGGAAATAAGATCCTCGATCCCCACACCCGTGTTTTCAAAGCGGCGGGCAATGAAGGCCACCAGCCGCAGATTATGTTCAATCAAGGTAGCGCGGGCTGAATCATCCCCCGATTCCAGGGCCAGAATTGCCTCGCTTTCTTCCTCATGGGTCAAAGGCTGGGGCAACAGCTCGGGACCGTTGATATAATACAGCCCTTTCCGTCTTCTTCCTAAAAGCTTCCTCCCCCAAGTACAGATTTTCTCATACAAATAGCGCATATACCTCATATCAGACATCCTTTCACATAAATTTAAATCAGCAAAGACGACGGAATCAGGGCATCGACAGGCGCATTCTCCAAATCAACAAGGCAAACCAGCGCCTTGACAGAACGAGGATGTCTTCCACCCGGGAAATTAAGAATCACCTCATCAAGACGGATGCCCCAAAGAAACCCTTGTCCCATAGCGGTTTTCGTGGGGATCAAGCGCATCCGATGCCTTTCGGGAAGATCTTCCGGAAGCAAGGGATTCTCTGAATGCGCCCGCAAAAAGTCTCGCAAGGCAGGCGATAGCAGGGGAAATGCTGTTTCTTGACGCAAAACGATCACAGGAGTTCCGCTGAGAGGATCTTCCAGCAAATTGCCGCTGTCCACCATCCCCGTCAAGGAAGCAACTTGCTCTCCCATGCAAAGACGCACAAGCATCTCTCTTGCGCGATGACTTTCAGCCTTTCGGAATACACGTCCCCATACCAAGGTGAGCACCCATCCCACAGAAGCCAAAAGAACAAACGCGATAGATGTAACCCCTTCATCTCCATGGGGCAACATATCCCCTACCCCGGCACGGTTGAGCCAATGATAAAGTGCCGTCATGACACCGCCCATAACCATAGAGGTTAAAAGATACAAGCCTGATACCAGCCAAAGTCTTTCCCTTCCCAAGGCCACAAGGCACATAAGTACGCAAAGCACCACATCTACTCCAAAGGAGAAGATGGGCGGCACCTCCCAAAACAAAACAGCGACGCCATAAATCCCCCCCAAAGCTGCCGCAGATACCAGCCGCCATGTAATGATAGAGCGGTGCAGGCATCTGGCGGTCATCAATAGGCACAGGGCATCCATACCCAAATTGATCAGAAACAGGATGTCCGCATACACATCTACCGTATCCATCATGCTTCCTCCTTCCGTTCTCTTACTGACCCTTACAGTATACACCATAAAGAACGCGGCGTTTGTCGGTCGGTGGAGGCTGCACGGATTTTCATTTCACACAACCCTATGCAAAATATCTTGATTTTATGATAGAAAAAGGACGAGTTTTCACTCGTCCTTTTTCATTCTCGTGTCGCAAAGAATTATTTTTCCCCATGGAAGCTATCACCCCAAAGCTTTATGGCCTTTTGGTAGTATGTTTGATACTGTGACTCGTCAATACCCGCCCATCCCATAAGCTGATGCTTGGCATAATCGGGGCGTCTCTGCACGAAATCACGGATAACTTCAATATAGTGGTCCCACAGCTCGTAGGTTGTCAGGCTTCCGTCGGTTGCACGCCAACGATCCAGTTGATACTGCATGAGCGGACGGATGGGTTCCATCATATCCTCCAACTCAGTAACCATCCACTCGGGCACAAAATACACTTCTGTACACCATATGAAGCGTGCAATAAACTGATCTCTGAAGGCTTTGTTTCCGCAAAGGCGGTTGAAAAGAGAGCCCATGACCGACACATCGTTGATAACGCCAAAGAGATTGGTTTCCACCGAGGAGTTAAGGCCTACTCCGTGGTCAGTATCCACGATGCAAAAATGCCACTTGGTATCCATAAGATTGGGGTTGGTATTCCGCCATACCTTGATGTTATTGGAAGGCCAGTCAGAGCAACAGAGGTAGATCTGACCGCAGAAAAAGTCAATAAGACCGTCGATGTCTACCTTGTCAGCCACGTACTGATAATTTTCGGGAATCGAGAGATCATTTGTACGGCAGAAGTGTATGAGATCCATAAAAACCTTGGCTTCATCCGCCTCTCCGTAGGTGGTGGTGTAGTCCACGTTCCAACCGTAGACCAAAGGGTGGGGGCATTCCAGCATGGTGAAATCTTCCTCGGGAATGCCGTACTTCCCTTCAAAATATTTAGTATCCAAGCGATCTCGGGTATTGTAAATACCCCAAAATTCCCCGTTGACATAAACCATAACGGAATTGCAAGCCATCATGTCGGCTTTGAGGAAACGGTCAACTCGCTGTATATAGGCATCTCCAAAGTGAGAGCGAGAGATGGTAGAACCGCTCATGTCACCTCCGCCGTTACGAAGAAGCAGATGGCGGTACCAGGTAACGCGCTCTCCGTCAGGGGTAACAGCAGCATACCGGCCGAACAAATCGTAGCTTAGCGTGGTAAGATTTTCTCCCATGTCATCCTCCCCTTCTATGGTGTTTTTGAAGAGAATGCGGAAGGATTTTTGTGTCATACCCAAAGAGCCCTTGCCATTCATAGCAATCTCCGACCATCCGGCGTAGATACGCCCGTCAGTGGCAGATACGGTATCGCGAGATGTGAAAAACTCAATATAGGCGGCCACCTTGTCTCTTTCTTGGGTGGTTCCACCGTTGGCGGTATTGTAGATGCCCTCGGAACCAATGAAATCCTCCGGATCAAGGGTTACGCTAACCATATCCAAAGTAGAATCCGTAAAAAGATCCCCCACAAAATAAGTTTGGGTGGTGAGGGGGGTGGCTTTCCCGTCTTCGTTTCGGATGGCAAAAGCCTTAATCACCCACGCACCGGGGAACATAGATGTATTAGGATAATAAGTTGATCCCATAGTGTTGCCGCAATCCAGGGTCAGATTCCCCCAAGGATGCTTGGTACTGTCTGTCAAGATCAGAGGCGTTTCATATGTCAAGGCCTGCCCTTCTCTGGGATCATCGCCGTTAACGGTATAGTAAACGGTATATCCTTCGGGGGCTGTCAAGGTCAAGTGAATATCCTCGGCATAAATGCCGCCGCTAACAGAGAACACCACCTCTGCGCGCGCAGGTGTGACAGACACATTCACATCTCCGTGAGAGGTCTTGGGTCTGATCTGCTCCAAAATTGACTTAGAAGCCTCGGTCAACTCCATACGCTGATAATCCACCTTATGGGTAGGGGCCTTTTTGCGGATAATCCGATCAGGTTGCGGATTGCCCGTATGGTGGTAGATATCGATTTCATCCGCCTCCACAGAAGTCACATAGGTAAAGAGACCTTCAAGGTTGCGCATGGGGGCGGTTTTGTCAAGGGTCAAGCCCACGGGAGCTATGGCCATGCGGAATCCATACTCATCGGGGCGCAAGGGCATTTCGGCATCGCAATGCGTAAGAGTAAAGACAGCCGTGTAATCTCCAATGGCTTGATCGCCCTTGATGAGAAAATAACCTCGTGCGGGGATGACATGGTCACGAGCAAAGGGGTAGGCCGTGTAGTCCCCGCTTTTCCCCGCCAGATAAAGAGCCGCGCCCGCCAAGGAGATATCCCGGTCGGTGTTGTTATAAAGCTCTACAAAGGAATTTTCGCACAGCGCCTTGTTGGGCATACGGCCTACCGAATAGACAGAGGTAATCACAATCTCGCTATAATCCGCCATGGGATCAAGGTCATCAGAAGTGGTGGGATCTTCAGGGACAGGGATCGTACCTTCGGTTTCAGGTGTATCCGTCGCGACCGACGGCGGTTCTGTCATTGTCGGATCCGTAACAGCGGCGTGTGTTTCGGAAAAGGGTTCTTTTATTACCGGGGCGTAAGTCTCCGAGCAAGCAGTCAGCAATAAAATAGCCGACAGAAAAAGGAGGATATGTAATTGCATGGTCTTGAAAAAATGGCACATAAGGCCTCCTTGTTAGGTATAAAAAGGTTATACGGAAAGCATATAAATAGTATATAAATTGTTGTTTACCACCTGCGGCAGGGCTCTGGCTCGAGGTAGTACATCCCATGCCAACCACATACCGCGATGGAATATGCAACGGTAAATTGTTGTTTATCTTTTTTCCACTTTCTTTCCTCTTCGAAAGAAAGTGGAGTAAAGAACGCCGCTCAAGGGAGATGTTTCTCCCTTGAGAAACCCTCTCACGGTGACGCACGCCGCCT
>SVTB01000086.1 GCA_015064015.1 Oscillospiraceae bacterium
TCAAGCGCACCCGTCAGGCTCTGCGCGCCTACCTTGAGGAAAGGGGGTACACGGTATGAAGGCCATGAGCGGACTTGATATTTTTGAGAAAATGACAAACGTCAATGATAAGTTTATTGAGGAAGCCGCCGAGATGCCCAATCAGGAACTTGAAGTAGTACGAATATCCCGTTGGGAGAGATTCAGCAACTTTATGAACAGCGGATGGGGCGTGGCCATGATCTGCTGTCTCGTAGCGGCGGCGGTGATGACGGGCATCGTCGCGGCGGGGCGGGCGGGGAGACCCGGGGTGATATCTCCGGGGCACAACGAATCCACCTCTGGAAGCGGAGTAGAAAATCCTCGGGAGACCAATGACAAACCCGACGGTCGTTTTACCTTTGATTACCGTGGCATTTCCGAACAAGAATCCGTATCCAAGCGGGATATCAATTTCCGTTTTTATGCCTCGGTCACCAACGTGGGTGAAACCTTCACCTTTGAAAACGGCCCCGAGCACTTCTATCCTGACAAGGTTTTGTTTATCCACCAGGGCACCGATTATGTCATAGAAGCCGTGATCTCTGAGGACGTGGAGCCTGTGGCCACAGTACCGACGGGTACCAAGGGAGAGTTGACCTTCGTTGTTTACATCCCTCAGGAAGCCGAGCCGGGGCTTTATGCACTCCGTCTGGCCTACGGTGACGAGAGCGATACCTTTTACGACGTGCTGACCATCCTAAACTCCGAGCCTGAAACCGATCCACCTGCCAAGTCCAAGGAAAAGGCCTTGGAGATCGCCGAAAATCATATGCGACAGCAGGACATCCCCATTGACCTTGATCAGTTTAGAGTTTCTGCCGTCGGTGTTGACATGGATTCCGGCTATTATCACGTGTCCTACGTTCTCCCTTTAGGCGGCATTGCCACAAGCTATCGCTTCACCATGAAGGTCACATACAGCGGTCAGATCCGCGACTATGAGGGATCGACCTGGGATCCACGGGCCTATTACGCCACCTACACTGATGAAGATGTTCTGGCGACCGTTGCCAAAATGAACGGTGTCAAAGCAGAAGAGTGTTATTTCAAATACGAAAACGGCAAGCTGTACGTGTGCGCTGAAGTGATCAAAAGCATCATCCCACCCCGTGTGGAAACCGATGAAGCAGGCAACGAATTCATCAGCAGCGGTTGCGGCATTGATCACGAACACGTTTTCTACGAGGAAGAGGTTATACACACGGAAAATTGAAAAAATTTATTTTCAATGAAAGATTCCCCCAAAAATGTTGTGTATAGGGATGAAGGAACCTTCAATATTTCATCCATCAAGGAACCTCTGAAAACTCTATAAACGAGCGATTTGTGCGGGATTTTTTCGTCAGATGAAGCAGTTTTTCGCGCGCGTAGTTGGAGCCTACGCGAAGAAAAATCTGCAAAATATGACGGAAAAATCACGACAAAGTGCCGTTTAGAGAGTTCGAAGAGGTGACCCCAAAGAAAGGAGGTCTTGGTATGGACGACAAGGACATTGTGTCCCTGTACTTTGAGCGGGACGAGGCGGCCATCGTGGAGTCGGAGCGGGCGTACGGCACATACTGCCGCACCGTGGCCATGAGCATTCTGGACAACCCCTCGGATGCCGAGGAATGCGTCAACGACACCTGGGTGGCGGCGTGGGGATCCATTCCCCCGAAAAAGCCCGCCATGCTTCGGACGTATCTCGGCAAGCTGACCCGCAACATCGCCATTAACCGTCTAAAAAGTCACAAGCGAAAAAAACGCAACCCCGAGTTTATCCTTTCCCTGCATGAGCTGGCCGAGTGTATTCCCGCCCCCGAGGAGGAGGACGACAGCCGCCTCCGAGACCTTCTGGACGAATTTCTCGCCTCCGCAGAGCC
Source organism: Oscillospiraceae bacterium (assembly GCA_015064015.1). Taxonomy (GTDB): domain Bacteria; phylum Bacillota; class Clostridia; order Oscillospirales; family CAG-272; genus CAMEON01. The sequence continues at coordinate 1,884 of SVTB01000086.1, forward strand.
GCTGGACAGAAAGCTGTTCGTGGGTCGGCATTGGTATAACCGCTCGGTATCGGTGCTGGCACAGGGCTATGGCCTTAGCCCGAACGCGGTGTCCATCCGTCTCTCACGGATGCGGGACAGACTTCGCACATTTTTGAAGGAAAGGGGGTATCAACCTTGAAAATATTCAACATCGCGACCAATGTAACCAACATCAACGAGCTGTATATTGCCGAGGCCGCCGATATGCCTTACAAGACGGCTGAGATCCCCGTAGTGAAGCGCAAAAACGGCTTTGTCCGTTTCATGAACAGCGGATGGGGCGTGGCTATCCTTTGTCTGCTAATTTCCACCGCCATCACGGTGGGGATCATCGCTGCAGGCAAAACACCTACACCACCTGCCGCAGGACCCACCCACAAGGATTTTTCGTTCAGCTATACAATCACGCCCGACCAAAGTGTATTTAGGCCCGGAGACAGCTTCACGGTGCACACCAAGGTCAAAAACGAGGGTGGCACCTTCACCGTTCGTGGCAGTAGCCAATCCTTTTCTGCCGATGCGTGGCTGGTGCCCCACGGTGCCGAAGATGTTTTTGACGCGGATCAAAACATCTATGGTCTGTTCGCTCAAACCGACGATTATATAATCAAACGCATTGAAAACGGTACCGTAGGCAACCTGACGGGATTTTTCACCATTCCTGAGGATGTAGCGGGGGGACCCTATGATCTGGTGCTGTCCTACAAGGGAGAGTATCAGGTATTTGAGAATGCTTTGACGGTGCTCAAACACGGTCTGCCTGATGATATCCTGCTTTCCCTCAGGCAATATCCCGACAAAAAGGAATATCTTCCCGGGCAGGCTGTGTCCTTGTCCTTCCGCGTCATAGGCATTGAGCCATTGACATCCGACGATGTTGAAACGGGCGTGCCGATTGATCGAGGTTACCGGGTGTCCGCCGTTCTGACACCCCACGGCAAAGGAACTGATGATGCCTCGGCTATCATAGGCGAGGTAGCGTGGGATACCTTGGCCAACATCACCAACTCTAATTTGGGTTGGGCGTACTACACAGCAGACTTTGAGATCCCCGCAAACGCGGTTGCAGGGGCGTACGATCTGTACCTTTTGTATGTCAGCACACGGGAGGGGGATGATCGGTCGGCAGAGGCCGTGGAACCTAAGCTGTTGACGGTCACCATCCCTCGCTTTGATTTCCACTACAGCATTGAGCCCATCACAACCACCTTCCTGCTGGGTAACAGTTATCAAATCAATACCCGTATAATGAACCTGGGCGAGGCCTTTACCGTTACAGGGAGCCATCAGGCCTTCTCAGTCGAGGCAAAGCTCTTGCTTCACCATGATCCTAATCAGGTGATCTACGGAGAATTTGTCTACGATACGAATCTCGTAACCCAAGAGATCGCTACTGGGCAGCAGGGACAACACACAGGAAGCTTCCATATTCCTACCGATGCTACCCCGGGTATCTATGATCTCTGGTTATACTACGGTGAGGAATACTACGTATTCGAAGAGGCTATCTCCATCGAGGATCCCTCGGTGCTGCCGCTTTTGGACAAGATCAAATTTTATGAAGCGGGGGTATTTGACCGACTGAAGGGCTTTACCCTCCTGCAATTCCGACACCGCTGGGGCGAGCCTGATGAAATTTTGTCAGGCACCCAAGAATATCTGTGGGAGCTCCCCAATGACCACGACTACATTTCGATCATCTTCTCGGCTAACGGCCTATCGGAGAATATCACCTACACGAACGTCATGAAAGCCACCGTCACAGAGCGGGATGGAAATCACCTGATTGTACAGCCTTATGTGGGGGAAATCGAATTAAGCTCCAGTCATGCTTTCGATGTAAGTCTCTCCAATGCACCCCAAAGCATCAAGGATGCCATTGAGGTAGGCACGGTCATCTATGTGAGCTACGTCGGTGGGATCAACGAAAGTTACCCTTGCCATTTTGCCAATCAAGGAGCGGTCACCCTGAATCCTCCTGCCGATATCCCCATAACCCCGGCAGAGGTCAAGGCAATGGCTGATGAGCTGATGCTCCAGCAGAAGCTCCCCGTTTCGTTGGACGTACAAGAGGTTTTCAAAACAAAATAAAAATTCCCCGCCCACGGTGTCGTTGCCGTAGGCGGGGTTTCTATCGTTGCATCAGATGTTGTCCTGGGACACCTGATCTTTGGTTAGAGTCGGAGGCGTTTTGAGCTCATGGCAATCATGGCACCCCATAGCGCAAGAGGAACAACAGCCGCCGCAGGAGGACTTTCCTTTCTTTTTGTCACGGATGAGGCTCCACAGGAGCAGTCCGAACAGGGCGGCAAGAGCTATGCAGATGAGGATGGTCGGGAGGTATTGTAGCATGATAAGTTCTCCTTTCGGGGGGATTTGAGGTGAATTGTTGTTTACCACCTGCGGCGGGGCTCTGGCTCGGGGTAGTGCATCTTATACCAACAACATACCGCGATGGGCTATACAACCGTAAATTGTTATTTAGCGGGGTAAACCCCATACCATTTGGGTGTAGGAAGACAAAGGGGGTTCTGGGGGCGAAGCCCCCAGAACCTATGATGACGGCCGGCGGTTTCGGGGGCGGCCACCCAAGTGAGGTGCAGGGGCTTCGCCCCTGCACCCCCTTAAGCCGATAAACAACCATTTGTGTGTCTAAGCTTTCTTGGAAGACGTCTTATAAGGTCTGAACAGCTGGAACAGCATACCCAACAGCAGGACGCAGGCGATGGCCAGCCACAGGACGTTGATCCCGCCCATAGCCCCCGTAAACAGGAGGCCGAACTGGTAAACCATGAGGGAGATGGCGTAGGCAAAGAGGCACTGATAGGTGATGGCGAAGGCCGTCCATTTGGCGCTGTTCATCTCGCGGCGGATGGCACCCATGGCGGCAAAGCAGGGGGCGCACAGCAGGTTGAATAGCAGGAAGGAGAAGCCTGCCAGCTTGCCAAGTCCCGCAAATTCGGTGACACCGAAGACGGCGACCACCTCTTCCTTGGCCACAAGACCCATGAGGGTGGCCACGGCGGCGGTGGGATCAGCGAAGCCCAGGGGGGCGAAGATCCAGCCCACGGCGGTACCGATGTAATCCAGAATACTCATACCGCCCTCGGGCATCTCCAGGTAAAGACCAAAGGCTCCGTCGGCCACGCCAAAGGAGGAGCCTGCCCAGATGATGACAGTGGACAGCATGATGATGGTCCCCGCCTTCTTGATGAAGGACCAGCCGCGCTCCCACATGGAGCGCATGACGCTGCCGAAGGTGGGCCAATGGTAAGCGGGCAGCTCCATGACGAAGGGCGACAGCTCACCCGCGAAGAGCCTCGTCTTCTTGAGCATGATGCCCGAGACGATGACGGCGGTGATGCCCGCGAAGTAGCACAGAGGGGCAACCCACCAGGCACCGTCAAAGAGGGCGGCGGTGATCATGGCGATGATGGGCAGCTTGGCACCGCAGGGGATGAAGGTGGTGGTGATGACCGTCATACGGCGGTCGCTTTCGTTTTCAATGGTACGGGAGGCCATGATGCCGGGAACGCCGCAGCCCGTGCCGATGAGCATGGGAATGAAGGACTTGCCCGACAGACCGAACTTGCGGAAAATGCGATCAAGGACGAAGGCGATACGGGACATATAGCCGCAGGCCTCCAGGAAGGCCAGCATGATGAACAGCACGAGGATCTGGGGCACGAAGCCGAGAACCGCACCCACGCCGCCCACGATACCGTCCAGGATCAGGCTGTTGAGCCACTCGGGCGTGTTGGCGGCCACAAGGCCCTGCTCTATCAGCACGGGGATGCCGGGGACCCAGATGCCATAGTCGGCGGGATCAGGCTCGGTGAAGCCTGCACCGTAGGCAAAGTTAATGGACGCGGTGATCTTGTCGGGTGTCATGTAAGCCGTATCAAAGGTCTCCTCGTCCTCATAAATCCAGAGGTAGGGATCCTTGATGCCGTCACCATCGAAATCAATATCGGTGGACAAGGGAAAAGCGAGGAAAATATCGGTCGCGGCGATCTTGGCCTCGCCTGCGTTACCTGCTTCTACGGCTGCGGTGTAAGCAGACACATCCATGCCACGTTCTTCCGCACGATCGATCAGCTCGTCAATAGTGGACACGGCCTCCGTATCAGTCTCATAGGCCTCGGTGCCGATGCCCAAAAGTCGCCAGCCATCACCGAACACGCCGTCGTTGGTCCAATCGGTGACCAAAGTGCCCACGGTGGACACGGATATGTAGTAGACCAGGAACATGATGACCGCGAAGATAGGTAGGGCGGCAAAGCGGTTGGTCAGCACGCGGTCGATCTTATCCGAGGTGGTAAGCCCCCCCTCGGCCTTGCGCTTGAAGCAGGGTTTCAAAATACGATCGATGTAGAGGTAACGCTCGTTGGTGATGATGGACTCGGCATCATCATCCAGCTCACGCTCGGCAGCCTGAATGTCCTTTTCAATGTGCGCCAGCTTCTCGGCAGGCAACTGAAGCTGGGACAGCACCTTTTCATCCCGCTCAAAAATTTTGATGGCGTACCACCGCTGCTGTTCCTCGGGCAGGCCGTGAACAGCGGCCTCCTCGATGTGGGCCAGGGCGTGCTCTACCGCACCCGAGAAGGAGTGGGAGGGAGCGGTCTTTTCGTTGAAAGCAGCCTTGAGGGCTTCCTCGGCAGCCTCCATAACGCCGTCGCCCTTGAGGGCGGAGATCTCCACGATCTTGCACCCAAGGCGTTGGGACAAAAGCTGGGTGTCCAGGGTGTCGCCGTTCTTGCGCACCACGTCCATCATGTTGATGGCGATGACCACGGGGATGCCCAGCTCGGTGAGCTGTGTGGTCAGATACAGGTTGCGCTCCAGGTTGGTGCCGTCGATGATGTTGAGGATGACCTCGGGACGCTCACCCACCAGATAGTTTCTCGCCACGATCTCCTCGGGGGTGTAAGGGGACAGAGAATAGATGCCGGGCAGGTCGGTGACGGTGACGCCGTCGTACTTTTTGAGCTTGCCTTCCTTCTTTTCCACGGTGACGCCGGGCCAGTTGCCCACGTACTGATTGGAACCCGTCAAGGCGTTGAACAGGGTGGTCTTACCGCTGTTTGGGTTGCCCGCAAGGGCGATGCGAATGTTCATGTAACAGCCTCTCCATATGTATATTTTTTAACAAGGGGTTGTGGTGGTAAGCATGGATTTCACTCAATTAGCATATGCTAACCGTTGGGTTTTAATGTGCGGAGAGGTGCTTGATACTCTCCGCAATCAAACAAAATCACTCAACCTCCACCATTTCCGCGTCGGCGCGGCGCAGGGACAGCTCGTAGCCTCTCACGGTCAGCTCCATGGGGTCTCCCAGGGGGGCTACCTTGCGGACGGTAATGGCAACACCCTTGGTGATGCCCATATCCATGATCCTGCGCTTGATGGCACCCTCACCGTGGAGCTTTACCACCGTAACGGTGTCTCCCACTCTAGCTTCTTTGAGTGTTTTCATGGTCCGGTTCCTCCTGACAATGGTCTTTCAATGGTCGTTAGCATATGCTAACTATCAATGATCTTATTATATCACTTCTGCAAAATTTGTCAAGAGATTCTTAAAACTTTTTTATTTTTTGTCAACCCAACACATTTTCAAAGAGCAGAATGCCGGCTTCTTTGTTCAAAACGCATCGTTTCATATGGACAGATAAAATTTTTTGTGCTATAATTATGCTATCATATCAAAATGCGGACAGAACACCAAAGAAATCCTGTCTATATAAGTGAACGCGTTCAGTTTCAGAGGTTACCCAACGGCCGGAGATCAATGACTCCGAGAAAGGAGACACCGTGACAGATCAAGAAATTATGCATCTGTATTTTGCCCGTGATGAGCAAGCCATTACAGAAACACAAACGAAGTATGGCACATACTGCTTGGCCATTTCCCTCGGCATTCTGGGAAATCAACAGGATGCGGAGGAATGCGTCAGCGATATGCTCTTGAAGGTGTGGAACAGTATTCCGCCGGAAAATCCCACTTCCCTCAAGGCGTACGTAGCCACCATCACCCGCCGACTCTCCATCAACCGCTATCACAGTATTCGTGCCGCCAAGCGCAACCGTTGGATGGAGGTTGCACTGGAAGAGCTATCGGATTGTATTGCCCTTCCCGAAGAAGCGGCAAGTGAGCTTCCCGAGCTGCTCAACGAATTTTTGGGAGGCTTAAAGCCCACCGATCGCCGTCTGTTTGTCCGCCGCTACTGGTACGCCATGATGCCGGCCGAGCTTGCGGAAAAAGAGGGCCTGACGGTCAACGCTGTTACGGTGCGTCTCTATAAGACACGCAACAAGCTTCGAATTTTTTTGGAGAAAAGAGGATACCACATATGAAAGATATCACAATATTTAACGCTATGGAGGGCATTGACCTCCGATATATTCAGGAAGCATCCCCTGATGCACCCATCCCGCGAAAAACCACCTCCCGCTACCTTCGGTTGAGCATCGTGGCCGCCGCTTTGATAGCGCTGACAGCTTTCGTCGGCATAGGCATGGGCATCCTGAAGCAGCCCGCAGATCTCCCTCCCGTCGTACTGCCTTCGGATGAGTCCACCGCAGCTAATACCACGCCCCCGCCCGCCACAGAGGCAGAAACAAAGGCACCCATCAGCGGCTCTTATACCACCGATCTTTACACAGTGGAGGAAATTGACGGAAAGCACTATATCAATTTTGCGGACGGCAACGAAATTCCGAGTAGGGACGATCCATTCGACTACTCGAAGCTCGCGGGGGTTTATTTCCCGTCCATACAAGAAATGCAAAGGAAATTTCTGACCGGTGATTTCACGGAAACAGAAATCAAACAGCTTAAATGGGAATTGAAGCGCACGGAAAAAGGGTTTGAAATCTTCGATATGACACAACTGTATGATGCGGTGTTGCCTGAGGGATGGGCTGTAAATTATGTTTGTATGGATAATGATGGATATTCCATCGGCACGGAGAATCAATCCACTTATAATAATTCGTTAGGAGACTATCGCGGAGAACACGGCTCCATAGATATTTGTTCAGATAAATTATATGAGACCTATTATGAATATTTTTTCTCTTCCTATATAGAGCGTATTAAAGACTATCAACTTAAAGGCGAAAACACTTTTTGCGGAGTTCCATGTAATATTTACGAGTATAAAACTTCGAGTACAGAGCTTCGTTCAATTATTTTAAAAATCAAATCAGAAAACAAAACATTTGATATTTTGTTAAAATACGATTTGAATCATACCAATTCTTCTATCCCCTATGAAGTTCATATGTTCGGCAATTTTGGGGGTGTTAATGTCAGAATTTATTTGACCGGATTTGAACATGAGCCCAACATGGACTTCTTGAATACTTGGGGCATCGCCCCGTTTTTATCCTCTCCCTAACATTCGTCAAGAAAACACGCTCGAAAACCAATAGTAAGTATGTATCAAATTAAGGGAGGAACGCATAATGAAAAAATCTTTTTGTATATTTTTATCTGTGATCTGTTTCATGCTTTCTTTAGGGTCTTTCCGTGGAAAAAATGTACATGCAGCTGAAAGTATCGATACGAGTAACTCCATTATTTTATATGATAAAATATTCCTTGGTATAGGAGAAGAATATCTATTCGATTTGCAATTTGAGGTAGACTATTATTATATTACCGTCATAGACAGCAGCGTTTTGTCAGTTCTTCCCCGCACACATCAAGTGTGCGGGGTTTTGTACTTTTTCAAAAAAACTTCCAAAACCCCTTGTAAACTCACACATTTTGTGTTATAATAAACGATAATGATTTGCAAATTTCCAAGATTGGAGAAATATACATCATGAAACACACCGATATCAAAGTGCTTTTTGCCGAGGCTGACAAGTTCGTGAACACCTCCGCGGTGATCTGCGGTTGGGTACGCACCGCCCGTGACTCCAAGAACGTCTCCTTCCTTGAGGTCAACGACGGCACCTGCTTTAGAAGCCTCCAGCTCGTCATCGACAAGGACAAGCTCTCCGAGGAGTCCTTTAAGGATGCTATGGCCGTAGGCGCGTCTCTCACCGCCACGGGTACCCTCGTCGCTTCCGAACGCAATATCGTGGAGCTTCAGGTGGAAACCTTGACGGTTCTCGGTACCTGCCCCACCGATTACCCCCTGCAGAAGAAGCGCCATACCTTAGAGTATCTGCGTACCATCCCCCATCTGCGTGGCCGTACCCGCTATTTCGAGGCAGTGTTCGCCGTCCGTGACCAGCTTGCGCAGTCCATCCATAAGTATTTCCACGCCAACGGCTACCGCTACGTCCACCCCCCCATCATCACAGGCTCTGACTGCGAGGGCGCGGGTGAAATGTTCCGCGTGACCACCCTGCCCTGGAACGCCACC
>SVTB01000087.1 GCA_015064015.1 Oscillospiraceae bacterium
CTTGCGAGGAGAGATCCGAGCATGCTTCAGATGTGCTACTGCTTGCATTCTTATATCCTCCTCTTAATTACTTGTTGGAAGTCTTGGAGCCGGCGTGACCCTTGAAAGTGCGGGTCAGGGCGAACTCGCCCAGCTTGTGGCCGACCATTTCTTCGGTGATATACACCGGAACGTGCTTTCTACCGTCATGAACGGCGATCGTGTGACCGACAAATTCCGGGAATATCGTGGATGCTCTGGACCAAGTCTTGAGCACCTTCTTTTCATGATTCTCGTTCATGGCGCAAACTCTTGCGTAAAGCTTTGCTTCCACAAACGGAGGCTTCTTCAAACTTCTGCTCATGTTATATTCCCTCCTTATTTAGCGTTGCGGCGCTTGACAATCAGCTTGTCGGTGCGAGCCTTCTTATTTCTGGTCTTATAACCCAGAGCGGGCTTACCCCAAGGGGTAACAGGCGAAGGATGACCGATGGGAGAACGGCCCTCACCACCACCGTGGGGGTGATCGCAGGGGTTCATAACGGAACCGCGAACAGTAGGACGAATGCCCTTGTGGCGGGTCTTACCGGCCTTACCGACCTTGATGGTGTTGTGCTCAAAGTTGCCAACCTGACCAATGGTAGCCGTACAATCCAGGCGGATGATACGAACTTCACCGGAGGGCAGACGGACCTGAGCGATACCGCCATCCTTGGAAATCAGCTGAGCCATGACACCTGCGGAGCGAGCCAACTGAGCACCCTTACCGGGATACAGCTCCACGTTGTGGATGAAGGTACCGGTGGGAATGTTTGCAATGGGCAAAGTATTACCAACCTTGATGTCAGCGTCTGCACCGGAGCGAACCACGTCGCCGACCTTCAGGCCTTCGGGAGCTACGATGTAGCTTCTTACGCCTGCCTCGTTCTCAAGGAGAGCGATGAAAGCGGAACGGTTGGGGTCGTACTCGATGGCGATGACAGTTGCAGGAGCATTGTCAAGACGCTTGAAGTCGATAATTCTGTACTTAACTTTGTTACCGCCGCCGCGATGACGAACGGTGATGCGGCCGTAGCTGTTACGACCTGCGTGCTTTTTCTTAATAACGACCAGGCTCTTCTCGGGAGTGTCCTTGGTGATGATCTGCTTGTAAGCAGGCACGGACATATTTCTTCTGGAAGGGGTCGTAGGCTTATACTTAATCGTAGGCATGTACTTCAACCTCCTTCATTAGTTAAGGCCTTCGAAGAACTCGATGGGCTTGGAGTCAGCCGCCAGGGTGACGATGGCCTTCTTCCATGCGGAAGTGTAGCCGAAGTGCACACCCATTCTCTTGGGCTTTCTCTTCATGTTAATGACGTTGACGCTCTCCACCTTGGTGCCGGGGAAGATGGCCTCAACTGCTTTCGCGATCTCAGGCTTGGTAGCGGAAGGCAGAACCTTGAAGACGTACTTCTTGTGGTTCTCGTCGCTCAGCATATCCATGCTCGCCTCGGTGATCACAGGCTTAATGATGATATCTTCGATCATTTTCATTATGCGTATACCTCCTCGAGCTTCTTAACGGCTGCAGCGGTGATAACCAGCTTGTCGGCCTTGAGGATCTCGTACACGTTGATGGTGGAGGAGAGGCAGGTCTCGACGCGCTCGATGTTAGCGCAGCTCTTGATGGTGTAGGGGTTCACTTCAGGGAGAACCACCAGGGTGCGATTCTCAGCACCCAGTGCCTTGAGCATATTGACCATGGTTTTGGTCTTATACTCGGCGCACTTGATCTCATCAACGATGATGAGCTTGCCCTCTGCAACCTTAGCAGAGAGAGCGGAGAACAGAGCGACTCTCTTGGTCTTCTTGTTCATATCGGTGCGGTAGCTGCGGGGCTTGGGGCCCAGAGCGATACCACCGTGTGTCCACTGAGGAGAGCGAGTAGAACCCTGACGGGCACGACCGGTACCCTTCTGTCTCCAGGGCTTTCTGCCGCCGCCCGAAACCTCGGTGCGGGTCAGCGTGGACTGAGTACCCTGTCTCTGGTTGAGCAGATATGCTCTGACTGCGGCATGGAGGACAGCAGCATTGATCTCTGCCCCGAAAATCATATCGGACAGAACCATAGTGCCCACAGCCTCGCCGGCCATGTTAAATACCTTTACATTTGGCATGGTTTATTTCCTCCTTCCGCTTATGCTTTCACCGAATCACGGATGAAGACGATACCGCCCTTGGCACCGGGGATGGCACCCTTGATGGCGATAATGTTTCTCTCGTTATCGATCTTAACAACCTTGAGGTTCTGCACAGTAACCTTCTCGTTACCGTACTGGCCTGCCATCTTGTGATTCTTGAAGATTCTGGCAGGGTCGATGGAGCCCATGGAACCGGGCTGGCGATGCACAGGGCCAACACCGTGGGTCATACGAAGCTTGTGGTGATTCCAACGCTTAACAACACCGCTGTAGCCGTGTCCCTTGGTCATACCGGTTACATCGACCTTCTCGCCTGCGGCGAAGGTATCGACGGTAATGACGTCGCCGACATTGTACTGAGCGCAATCGTCAAGGCGGAATTCCTTGAGGTGCTTCTTTGCGCTGATGCCATTCTTTGCGAAGTGGCCTGCGCGGGGCTTGTTTACGTGCTTAGCCTTCATCTCTACAAAGCCAAGCTGGACAGCTTCATAGCCATCCTTCTCACCGGTCTTCTTCTGTGCAACAACACAGGGGCCGGCTTCGACGAGGGTCACGGGAATGACATTACCGTTCTCATCGAAGATCTGAGTCATACCGATTTTCTTACCGATAAGTCCCTTTTTCATTTGAGTTTTCCTCCTGTAAATTATTGGTTGGCCGAGGTTTACAGCCGAGATCCGACATCCTTCGGTCAACATGACTTACAAAGTTACCGATCCATCCACTCACAGCGGGTGTCGGCTGTTGTCTTTGTCGCAACCCTATATAATTATGTAGGGTTACTTCCGCCCATGCGGCAGGGGCGCGGTGCATTCGTTTGATCAAGGGCTTGATATTACAGTTTAACCTCGATTTCAACGCCTGCAGGGAGCTCGATGTTCATGAGAGCTTCCACAGTCTTCTGGGAAGGCTTCATGATGTCGATGAGTCTCTTGTGAGTTCTGGTCTCAAACTGTTCACGGCTATCCTTGTACTTGTGAACAGCACGCAGGATGGTAACGATCTCACGGTCGGTGGGAAGCGGGATGGGACCCGAAACCTCGGAACCGTTTGCCTTAGCCACAGCGACGATCTTCTCAGCCGCGGTGTCGATCAGGGTGTGATCGTAGCTCTTGAGACGAACTCTGATTTTCTCTTTCACTGCCATTGTTTCTTGCCTCCTTTTAGATTTCGCCATTCCGCTCGCCGCAACCCGAAGTGGCAACCGTTTTGACGATTCATGATGGGGCCACCGATTCAACACCGCTCCGTGCGTTCCTTTTTGACCCAATAAAAAGTGCCGTTTTGCGGCTTCCGTGGGTTTCAAGGCGACGGGGGAGTGATGGCTCGCCCGATGTTCGGACATACTCCGCGAAAATTCCCCTACGAAACTCGGTGAATTCCATAGGCAACCTCTCGCATCAGCGCATATCAAGCCCCTCAATTATACACGATTTTCCTTCAAAATGCAATAGGTTTAAGCGAATTTGTCGCAAAAATTACTAACGAAATTGCAAAATTTTATCGTCTTGCTTTTGTGAAAAACGCACAAACATCATGAAGAGCCGCAAAATTATAAAAAAATTATGCAAAGTTTCTTTGGATTCTTTACAAGGCGTTCATATTTTTGCGATATAATAATGAGGTATATGGCTTCGAGCCAACACACGGAGTTTGAAAGGAGGCTGTTCTTGTGAAAATATCATCCATCGCAGCCAAGCTGTGCCTCATAACCACCGCCGTTCTGTCTTTAGCGGATGTGATTTTACGCATCATTTCCCTTTTCACTTGCTTTGATGCCGAGATCGGTTATTTTGCGCCTACCCTCCTCTCAAGCGTACTGGTTGCGCTCCCCATCGCCGCCGCGCTTTTGGCCATCGCGTTTTCCCTGCTGATCCCCAAGAATACGCTTCCTACGGTCTGGCCCGAACCTGAGCGCGATCTTTCTCCCGTCTTCCCCTTCGCGCTGTTTGCCTCCGGAGGTATGTGGCTGTTATGGGCTGCCGTCACCGAGAACACAGCCGGCAAACTGACCATCCTCGCAGGAATTTTAGGATTGCTTTCCGCTTTTTATTACTTTATCCTCTTCACCGCCCCCACAAGCAAGACCCGTAAGCCCACCCTTGTCGCGGTTATGGGCTACGCGCCTATTCTTTGGGGACTTGTTTCGACAGCCGAAACCTATACAGACCAATTCACAACCATGAACTCCCCCATCAAGCTGAGCCTTCAGTTTGGTTTTCTTGGCCTAATGCTCATGACCACGGCCGAGCTTCGCTTTCGTCTTGAAAAGCCTGCGCCTCGCGCTGCCGTCTGTTTCCACGCCATTGCGCTGTTCTTCTGTTTATCCGGCGGCGTTTCCACGCTGGTCGCCTATACCGCCGGCATTCTTGACCGCTCCGTCCACGGTGCATACGCCATGGTCCTGCTGGGCGGAGGAATTCACGCGGCCTGCCGTCTGACCACTTATTTCTTCGTTTCCCCTAACGTACCGATCAAGGATTTATCCGAAGGCAATCCTCCCCCTACCGAAGAAATGACAGATATAACTTCCGATTCCCCCAACGACCCCAATCCAACCATAGTTGAGTGAGGTACACCGTGAAGCAGAAAACATCAGCCAATTTGCGCATTCAATGGTTCCATGACGAGGTCTGGCGAGGTACGTATCCCAATGCTCCCCGTATGGCCGAGCGCTTCCATATTTCCTTACGACAGGCGCACAGAGACATTGATTATCTAAAAAAGCAGTTAAACGCGCCGTTGCTTTTTGATCAACACAATCGAGGATATATTTATACCGCCCCCTTTTCCCTGCCCCTGATCGTAGCGGGAGAAAATGACGATTTATACCGACCCGTGGGTGACGCCGTGGTTTCGGGACGCTCTGCCCTGCATATGCCCGAGGCGGATCATGTCATTATTCAAAGCCAAATCCCCTACACTGCCACTTTGGAAATCAAAGACAAGCTGACAGTGCTTGAAATGAGGGGTTACATCATCTCCGAAGAGGGCAAGAAAACATATCTCTGCGAATTTCATAACATCGACCGCTTTCTTTGCGCCATATTCACGGCTCGCTCTCCCATCCGCATCGTAGAACCGGATTGGTTAAGAGACAAGCTCTTGCACATGGCCCAAAAGGTTTTAACAATCCACGAAAAATAAAATTCTACACAGGAAAGGCTGTATAAACAACATAGTAAAATGAAGGATTTCCACATCAACACAGAAATTTTCTTTGGTGAAAACGCACTGGATCGCCTGAGTCAACTCCCTTTTGACTCTGCCATCATTATTTCCGATCCCTTCGTAGTTTCCAGCGGCATGATCACTCTGCTCACCGCTCGCCTTGATAAAGCTCATATCCGCTATGAGTTATTCACCGACGTGGTGCCCGATCCTCCCGTGGATAAGGTTATTTCCGGCGTGGCCACCGTTATGAAGACCAAGCCCCCCTGCATCATTTGCGTGGGCGGCGGCTCTGCCATTGACACCGGTAAAGCCGTAAAAAAGTTTGCCAGACAGTTTGACGAAAACTACAAGCCTCACCTCATTGCCATTCCCACCACCTCGGGCACGGGCAGTGAGGTTACCCGCTTCGCCGTTATCACCAATCCCGCAGAGGGGCGCAAGTATCCTTTGGTAGACGAGGAGCTTCTCCCCGATGAAGCGATTTTGGACGAAGTGTTGGTCAAGTCAGTTCCCGCTTCGGTCACCGCTGATACCGGCATGGATGTCATGACTCATGCCATTGAGGCCTATGTATCCACCCAAAACAACGAATTCTCGGGTGCTTTGGCAGAAAAGGCCGTAGAAATTTCGGGGCAGTTCCTCATTCGCTCCTACAGCAGCTGTGACGATACCCATGCCCGCAGAAAGATGCACATCGCCTCCTGCTTGGCAGGCTTGGCATTCAATTCCGCTTCTTTGGGTCTGAACCACGGGATGGCTCACCAGCTGGGTGCCCGCTTCCATATCCCCCACGGACGTGCCAACGCAATCCTACTTCCCTACATCATTGAATACAACAGCGGTGTGACTCTTATCGGACGTTCTCAGCGCGAATATCCCTCTTGCGTGCGTAAATACTGCAACTTGGCTCGCATTTTGGGCGTGAGCAATATGAATGAGGTCACCACCATCCGTGCGCTGATTTCCTATTTGCATTTCCTCAACGCCGAGATGGGTATTCCCGCCAAGGTATCCGAAGCCTGCCCCAAGCTCACTGCGGCCGAATATTTGGCCTCGCTGGATGATATGGCCGCTGCGGCTTTGGTAGACAGCTGCACCGCCACCAATCCTCGCACACCTTCCAAGGAAGAAGTTATCGAGATCTACAAGAAGATCTGGTAAGATGACAACAATGTTTCAGATGAGGTAAAATTATGCATCCCAACGACTTAGCATTTTTTGAGGAATACAAGCTCATGGATCGGGCCTGCCCGCACAACTACAAGCAGGAACGCGGTGTCACCGCCTATATAGAAATAATGAAGGATATACAGGAGTATAACCCGCCAAGCATTGAGCACTGGGACGATGATTTTCAAAAACTGCTTAATTGCCGACGCACTCGCAATCGCCTGGCACACGATATCGTTTCCTCCGATACCGCCATCTCCTCCCCCGACGATCTCGCATTTCTGAAATCCTTTCATCAAAGGTTAAACAATCATACCGACCCCTTGTATAAATACGGACTCACCGAGCCTCTCGAAAGTGAGGATAATCTCGTTTTGGAAACCGCCCCTTCTCCTCAGCCCGCTCAGACCGTTTCTTATACACCATCTTACGGCAGTTCATATACGCCTCCGCCCAAAAAAACCTTTGGGGATATTGCAATCAATATCATCAGCGGTTCCTTAGGTTGCGCTATCGCTCTGCTGGCTGCTTGGGGCCTCCTCAAGCTCTTGCTTTGGCTTCTCTCGCTTCTCTTCCAGTAAATTCCAAACATAGCCCTATGAAAATTCACATACCATAACAACAAAAACCAAGATCCTCCATCAAGTAGGATCTTGGTTTTTTCGCAATATAAAGTATGAATGCGTGGTCGTATCCTTATTCCTTATTTTCGGTTATATGCTTCTTCTGCTTGGTCTCTTTTATAATCTGCGGCAGGTACAGCACCAGCAGATATGCCACCACGATCACAATCGCCACATACATATACCAATAGGGGGCGGGGATCATCTTCCAGAAAAGCTCAAAGATGGGGGTGGTTGGCACCATGGAGAACATATAATTGAAGGTTAATACGTTGCCGGCATAGTCCACGATCTGATTTACCTCACAGTAATGGTTCAATGCTACGTTGGCCCAATGCACCAAAGTATAAATTGCCACTGTAAGCCCCACCGTTGCGGGAATACACTTATAATCCTTTTTGACATACCCGAATTTAAAGAGGTATATCGTTACGGCAAATTCCAGCGTGTGAGGGATAAAATAAAAGAAAAAGGTTGCGCTGGGGATCTCGTAATTGGCCTGCGCCTGGTTCATGACCAACGCCAATATAGCTCCCAAACACCACACCAGCAGAAGGTTGCCGATATACTTGCTTTTGGTCAGCACCACCACAGGCAACAGTATAGCCGTGATGGAGCACATATGCAGCGGGAGATATTCCAAAGGAGAATCCCACGCCCAAAGATTAAATACAATAGCGGAAATACCCGCCAAAGATAAAACGAATAAACTCCAATAGCGAACCTTTTCCGGAAGAATCTTCAACAAAAAGTACAGGCCGAAGATCATGCCGGCCGAGACGGCCAAAGAAATCAAATGAACAACTCCAAAAGAACCCCAAAGCATAGTCCTGACACTCCTTTATCGTCTGTGTTTTCGACGGTTTTTGACATCATCTTATCTGCCACAGTATATCACGTTTCGGAGATTTTGTAAAGAGGATAAGTTGTTACATTTCGGGAGACTGTTTGTGAACCCATTATAAACAAATCAAAAAGCGCCCTAAAGTAGAGCGCTTAAAGTTCATATCACTCCTCCAGAAGCCCCTCTTCATGTAGCGCGAAAAGCCCCTCATAGGCTTCCGTCACAGCAGCGGCATCATATTTAGCCAGGGCATATCTGAGCGCCGTGGGGCACTCCTCCTGCATGGGTAGCGTGATATGGGGAAGTATCTTTTTTTGGAGAGCGGAGAGTGTCACTTTCTCTTGATTTTTTACGTTTGCCATGCTTTCTCCTTCCTTATGCTGCCAATCCGCAGAGGATCAGCCTCTTGTTCGCCGCTTGGGCGGTGTATAGCTTTTTCGTTTCGGTGAGCCCAGCTTAGCTCCCAGCCAAGATAACAGCGGCACGCACCCACGAAGGCCCCACATGGCCGCCGCAGGAAGATTTGTGGATAGCGATACGGCAGTCTCATTTCCCATAATCATAGAACCGCATACCAACAATAAAAGCAGCAAAAGCCCTAACAGCGCACCACACAACAAAGGGTTGGTACGTCCGCGTCTTGCAGCAATGAAACCACCCATGAGTGAGGTCAAGCTCAGCGCCCCCAAAGCCAAGGGAAGCGTCAAGCGATCCGGATCCGGATCGGTAAAAGCCACCGTCGACATGACAAGCAGGATCAAAAAGCCCAGCATCGCCGCTACGGGCAACGCAAACAGAGCCGCCATCAGGGCATGGGTAAAGCCACCCTCAGCGGCGTTCGCGGTAACATCTTCATGCTGATACTGTCGCTGTAATCGCTTGGCAGTATTTTGATGCCGTGTTTTGTTGGTTTTAGAATACGTATCCTCTGTAAATGAAGAAAAGATGCCCATATGCAGCCTCCCGCAAAAATCAAGTGATTGATATCACCATATGCGCACGCGACTTCAAACAGAACATCTTTTCATTCGTGGGATCAATCCTGCGCGTCCTCAGCCTTCACGTCTACACGGCTTACGGCAGACTTCAAAATGCGGATACGGGTACGATCCTTGGTGGTTTCCAGCACAAGGGTCTCGTCCTTAATGCTAACGATCTTACCAATAATACCGCCGATGGTGGTGATCTCATCGCCTACCGTCAGCTCATCTCTCATACGAGTGGCTTCCTTCTCCTGTTTTTTCTGGGGACGGATCATAAAGAAATACATAGCCACAAAGATCACGATAAGGGGGATAAACATTAAAAGAGAGCCGGTTGCATCGGCTGAAAAAAGCATCAATGCGTTCATCATTACTGTCTCCTGTCTTGGATATATTTCCCATAGTATACCCCAAATCCCTTCAAATATCAATAGATGATTTGTTAATAATCCTTGAAATAGCGAATCTTTGTGGATGCTGTCCACCTATCGGCGCATAAAACGGAGAAATCTGTGTTTTTTATCCAAAGAATATTGCATTTTTCTCAATCCTATGGTATACTGTACCCATACCCTCCCAAAGGGATATTTTATGCAAAGGACGGTACCCCCATGAAAGCAACACCCTCCGACATCGCGTTGATCCAACACCTGTCTCCCGCCCCCATCCTCTCCGACGGCACCATCCCCGTCATCTATACCCTCGGAGATCAAACCTACAACGGCTTCCCGGAGGAATTCAATCCCAAAATTTCCCGCCGCCGTATCGACTCCTGTATTTTTGAAACCACCGTCACCGCCAAGACCCCCGAAGGTCTTTCCCTGCGAGCCGAGTGTACCGAGTATGCCGACTACGCCGTGACCGAGTGGATCATGTATATCACCAACGAGTCCACCCAGAATTCCCCCATGATTTCAAACTGGAATCTCGACTTCCGCTTTCCGGTGGAGAATCCCACCCTCTACCACGGTAACGGTGACACCTGCACCCCCGATGGCTATGAGTGGTGGACATCCCCCGTCACCGCCGAGGGCATTGTCAAACAGCCCTGTGGCGACGGAACGCCCTGTAATGGTGCCTTCCCCTATATGCGCCTGTTCACCCACAATGATTGCGGATGCAATATCGCCGTAGGCTGGTCAGGCACCTGGAGGCTGGAGGCCAAGCTGGAAAACGACGGTGAATTCAATTTGGCCCACATCACCGTAGGGCAGGCCATCTTC
>SVTB01000088.1 GCA_015064015.1 Oscillospiraceae bacterium
ACAGGCCAGTAGCAGGACATCCCCGTTGCCTCGGTGGGGCCGTAGAGATTGAAGAAATTAGCGTTGGGATAAGCCGCCCGCCATAGATCGTACTGTGGGCGGGGAAACACCTCGCTGCCAAAGCAGATGGTGGACAGATACTTGGGCGGGGTCTTTTCCAGAGCGCCCAAGGCAGAGATCATGGTCAAAGCGGATACCACCCAGCAAACGGTGTTGATCTTATGCTCGTTTAAGAACTCGCAAAGCTTGACGGGGAACATAAAGAGCTTTTTAGGCACCAGATACACCGTTGCACCGTATTTCAGGGTAGGCATGATCTCCTTGAGGGGGGCATCGAAATACAAAGGAGTTTGGTTGGCAAAAATGGTATTCTCCGAGAACGGCAGAACCTCGCAGAGCGCCTCGGTATAGTCAATAACGGAGCGGTGGCAAGCGGCCACACCCTTGGGCACACCTGTGGAGCCGGAAGTAAAGACCACATAAATGGGATCCGTGTCGATCTGCCCACGGCGGATGGCATCAAGAGCTGCCGGATTTTCGGCGGTCTTCTTGGCCATCTCCCAAGAGAGAATCTCTCCCGAAAACAGCCCTTTTTCCACTAAATCGTAGGCTTTCTTGTTATTCTTTTCATCACAAACCAACACACGGGCTTTCATGGTGTCAATAATTTGCCCCATACGGGCGGCGGGCATATCGTTATCCAGCACCACGTAGTAGCATCCGCTATAGATGACACCAAAGGTGGCGGCAACGGCCTCGGGGGATCTGTCAAGCAGGAGCATCACGGGCTCGCGAGTATACCCTTTCTCTGCCAGCGTCGTCCCCAAACGGCGTGCGAGAGCCAAAGTTTCACCGTGGGTCAAGGTACGCTCGCCGTCTGAGAAAGCAAGCTTGTCCGGAATACGAGTCGCTGTTATTTCAAGGTATTGAAGGATATTTTTCAGCATAAGGCATCTTCCAATCAATAATAAGGTTGCAAAGCTGGTGTCGGGGTGATGATCTCTATAGCCGTCGCGGGATAGGCCGAAGCGTTATAATGATAAAAGGTAAGGCCTGCCATACGGTTATAGGCATACATCTGCTTTTCGGTGATGAGACAACCGCTGTTGTCGTAGGTGTTGCGGAGCCGCGTAGCATCGTAGTGATACCAACGGGGATTTTGAGCTGTTCCCAAATTGACCATAAGCCAGAAATGAGTACCCTCTGCCACACCGGGTGTGCGCTCAATTTCACGATAATCCACCCCAAAACAAATGAGGAAAGCTTTGGCGGCAGCGAAATAGTTAAAGCAATCTCCCGTACCCGTTGTAAACAAACCCTCATAGGCAGCTCTGACCCAATCGGATTTATCCGAATCCGATGTATAGGAAATTCTCTCTTGGATATAGGCGTGTGCCGCACGCAGCTTTTGCTCCAACGACATACCCGGGGTGGTAATCTGTGCCACGACGCCTTCAATACGTTCCATCAGCTGCAGTTCGGTAATTTTGTTGTCATAAATGTGGATCACCGTCTGTGCCGTGGCAGTGTTGCCGCAGGTATCGGTCGCCTTATAAACAACGGTGTAGCTTCCGGGGACCTCGGGCTTCACTTGAGAAGAATCCACCTCCAAAGCAACCTCACCGCTACAGTTGTCAGTCACCGTCAATCCCTTTCGGTAGGCAATCGCCTCTCCTACATAAGCCGAAAGCTCAGGCACGTGAACGAACGTCGGTGCCTGTCTGTCCTCTATCACCGTCAGAATAGAATAACATTCGGCAGAGACATTGCCGCTGGCATCCTTGACACGAAAGGAGATATCGTAATCTCCGATCCGATTCATATCCGGCAAATCGCAGGTAAAGTAAGCAGTGTAATCATCAGCCTCTTGAATGGTATTGATAAAATCAGCCGCCGAGGGATTTTGGGTTCCCCTTGCATAGTAAACGTGGCGGGTTACCACCACGGGCTTTTTGGTATCCTTCACCGTCAGGTGCAGGATATACTTCTTTCCTGCCGCATCTGTAAGAGACAGTTCATAGGTTCCCGCATGGTTGACGCAGTCGGGATCATATCCCGCATCATAGCAAAGTCCGGGAATGTCACTCAAATCCTCAGGATCGGGAAGATCCCTTCCGGCCTGAATGGTATACGTCAGCTTCTGACTACAACCCGCCAGCATCAAGCATAACAGAACGCCGGTAAGCAGCCAGACGTATCGTAATGCGAATTTTTTTATCTTCAAGGCAAACTCCTCAAAATACAAATATAGTTATATATATTATTATAACAAATCTCCCCCGTCAAGTCAACGGGGGAGATGCATCTTTTTTTGTTATTTGAGGAAAATTTTACTGAGCCAACAGCTTTTCCACCGCCGCCAAACGGAGACAGACGGTAAGCCCTTCCATAGCAAGGGCTAAATCGCCGAGCGAAGGGAAGGTGGGAGCAATACGAATATTACTATCTTCGGGATCCTTGCCGTATGGATAGGTAGCTCCCACGGTGGTGAGGGTCACACCAGCGGCCTTAGCCAAAGCATAGGCACGCTTAGCGGTGCCGGGCATAGTAAACAGGCTGACAAAGTAACCTCCCTTGGGGTTGGTCCAATGCGCAAAGCCGGGTCCTTTCAGATCCTTTTCGAGGGTGGATAGCACCGTATAGAATTTCGGACGGAGCACGGAAGCCTGCTTTTTCATGTGCTCCAGGATACCTTCTGCACTGCCGAAGAATTTAACGTGGCGCATCATGTTCAGCTTATCATAGCCGATGGTCTGGATGCCTACGATAGGCATGACCTGCTTCATATTGTTGTCGGACATAGCAAAGATGGCCACGCCCGAGCCGGGGAAGGAGATTTTGGAGGTAGATGCAAAGTAGAAAACTCTGTCCGTAGTGCCTACCTTTTCACACTCCTTAAAAATATCCAAAAGCGTGTCGCTGATACCATCATAGAGATCATGCACCACATATGCGTTATCCCAGAAAATACGGAAATCGGGAGCGGCAGTCTTCATGGTAGCCAAACGACGCACCGTGTCATCGGAGTAGGTGTAACCGTCGGGGTTAGAATATTTGGGACAGCACCAAATGCCTTTGACAGAGGGATCAACGACCAAAGCTTCCACGGCGTCCATATCGGGGCCTGCAGGCGTCATATCCACGGGGACCATCTCAATACCCAAAGATTCGCAGATAGCGAAGTGGCGGTCATAGCCGGGCGCAGGACAAATAAATTTAATGGTTCCCTGCTTGATCCAAGGTTCGCCATCACAATTACCGTAAAGCATACAGCGAGCCACCGCATCGTACATGAGCTTAAGAGAAGAGTTGCCGCCGATGAACAGATTCTTCTCGGGAATATCCAAAAGATCGGAGAACAACTTCTTTGCTTCGGGCGTACCCTCCAAAAGTCCGTAGTTGCGGCAATCAAAGCCGCCTCCGGTTTTGCAGTCCTCAGCGTTCAGGCAATCCAGCATTTCGGTGGTGATATCCAACTGCTCCGCACCGGGCTTACCGCGGGACAGATCCAGCTTCAAGCCGCGGGCGGCAAAGGTATCGTAGGCCGCTTGCAATTTTGCCTGCTCAGCGAGCAGTTCCTCACGGGTCATGTCGATATATTTCATAGTGGAGATCCTCCGTATAGCAAAATTTTCGGGAGACACGCTCTAAAGAAAGCCGCCTCCGCACACTATGGTACATTATATCATAATCTTTGCCAAAAAGCAAGAGGTATTTTCAAAAAATGCAAAATTTTTGTATTTTTCACTTATCGAGGGATTTCGCACGGGAAATGATGCAGGATTTTGTGGAATTCTTGCAAAGAAAGGCATTAAAACACCCCACCTCGCAGGAGGTGGGGTGGGTAACGTTAAGATTCGGATTTGGGAATGTCGCCGTCGGTGCAGTGGACGGTGTAGGCGGGAGTTTCAACATCCCAAGTTGAATCTTTGGAAACGGCGTTCCATTCGTCTATGGTGCCGTTATAGGTGATGTCGGTCAAGGCGGTACATCTACCGAGCGCACTCGAAGCAATGCTCGTCACACTACCGGGAATAGTTATGCTTGTTAGGTTACTACATTCGGCGAATGCAGCGCCATCAATACTTGTCACGCTGTCAGGGATAACACTGTTCATGCATCCAACAATCAACGTATTGGAAGCCGTCTCGATGATACAATTGCCGTCAGCATGAAATACGGAATTGTTTCCATCTACCTCAAGACTTGCAAGATTTATGCAACCGGCGAACGCAAAAGCACCGATATTTGTTACACTGTCTGGTATAACGATACCCGTCAAGCCGATACATGCTTTAAATGCACCCGCACCGATGATCGTCACGCTGTCGGGGATAATGATGCTCGTCAGGCCAGTACATCCGTTAAACGCCCAATTACCGATACTCGTCACACTATCAGGGATCACACTATTCATACATCCCGCGATCAACGTATTGCTAGCCGTCTCGATAAGACAATTACCTTCAGCATAAAATATAGAATTGTTACTATCCACCTCAATGCTCGCAAGATTCGTGCAACTAGAAAACACCTCCTTATCGATACTCGTCACACTGTTGGGAATGGCGATACTCGTCAGACTGGTACATTTGTAGAATGCCCCGTTACCAATACTCGTCACACTATCAGGGATAGTAATACTCGTTAGGTCGGCGCATTGCGCGAACGCAATTATACCGATACTCGTCACCGTGTCCCCCTCCGGAGAAACCGACGGAATCACGACATCCAAATCGGTGCAGGTGCCAATTCCGCTGACACAGCAGGTACCGTCACCATTCGAGGTAAAATCCAAGCCCTCGGACGCTACGGGCACCTCCGTTACGGGCTCGTCGGTGGTGGATTCACTTGTGGCAGGCTCGTTTGTCACGAGTTTGTCGGTCACCGTTTCGCCTGCGGTCGTTTCCGCCTCCGCTACCCCTGTAGCCTCGCCCGTCGTTTCCTTTTCCCACTTTCCCCCGTCGCATCCCGTCAGAAACACCAACATAGCCAGCAAAAGCGCTGTCAAGGTCATCAACCCTCTCATGATCTTCATTAATCTTCTCCTTTTCGTCCATGTGTTTTTATTCGCTGAATATTCATGCACATTTGGCAAAATATACAAACGATAATATATCATAAAATATGTTTTTTTGCCCTTTTATGAACGAATTTTAAACATTGTGTTTAAAAACACATTTTCTTATACAATTTGTCAGGTCTGCACAAATTTCTCCAATTTCACAAGCCAGTCTCACGCCACCCATGAATATTCTTGCACATAAATAAGGACGGCCAAAGCCGTCCTTAGGAATTATTTTGGGGTCTCCTCCTCCCCCTCGACCCTCTCCCAAAACCTTCTGAGATGATCGTTCAGCGATGCGGGATCTCCCACGGCCGTCATATGCTTCCAATGGTCGGGATAGAGGCTCGTATAGGGTGGTGCGGCGAAGCGATCGTCCAAAAGAACGACCACGCCCTTATCCTCGGGACGGCGGATGACCCGTCCCGCAGCTTGGAGCACGCGGTTCATGCCGGGATAGGTATAGGCGTAGGCGTAGCCCTCCCCTTCCCTTTCCTCGCCGTAATGCTCGGCCATGATATTTCGAAGGGATGACAGGCCGGGGATGCCTGTTCCCAAGATGATGACACCGATGAGACTATTACCGGGCAGGTCAACGCCCTCGGAAAAGGAACCTCCCAGAACACAGAAACCCATCTTGAGCTTATCGTCACTTTCCGAAAAAGCAGAGATAAAGGCATCCCGTTCCACGGCAGTCATGCCTTGGGTTTGGGTCAGGAGGTGCACCTTGGGATATTTACTCTGAAAGGCATCTTTGACCTTGTTCATGTAGTCGTAAGAGGGAAAATAGACAAGGTAATTTCCCTTTTTGGCCGACACGGCCGCTGCAATATAGGATACCACTTGGCGGATAGATTTTTGTCTGTCCTCCTGTCTAAGGCTGATATGGTCAGCCACGACCACACATAGGCGGTCGGGAGGAAACGGAGACTCAAAGGCCACACACACGCTGTCCTCTCCGCCGCCAAGGATATCCGCGAAATAATCCTGGGGGGTAAGCGTGGCAGAAAACAGTACACGAGCCACCGCTTTTTGCAGGATTGGGCGAAGAATGCCGGCGGGATCCAAGCATACCAAAGTCACCCGCACATCTTCACCCTCTACCTCGGTGAGGGTGGCGTAGTGTCCGTCATAATAAGTTCCCGCTGTGCGGAAGGCGCGAAGTTTTGAGGACAGCTCATCCACCGTTTTATACATGGGATGTGCGGCGTTCCGGCGGAGCCAACCGTCAGATTTTTTGCAGAGCAAGCTCACGGTTTCCAGCAGGAGGAGTGGAGCATCCCTACGGAGGTCAGCACCCCGCTTGACGCCGTCTATATCCTCCCTCAGCGTTTCTCGACACAACCACGCCGCCCGTTTCAGATCTCCCACAAGATCATCCATATCTCGCGTAACGGTGACAGCGGTTGTATGAGAAGAGTCCTCATCCGGGAACAGAAGGCTTTGCCGTATTTCGCAGTCAGATTGCTCAAAAGACACCAATATATCCTGAATGGCCGTCATCTCAGAGAGAGACAAGGTCGCGCTGTAGAGATCTCTGGCGCGATCAGGAAGATTATGGGCTTCATCCACAAGGAACAGATAACGGTTGCCGTCTGTCCCGGGAATGCCCTCGGAAAAATATCGTCTTAAATAGACAGAAGGAGAAAACACATAGTTATAGTCGCAGATCACCACTTCACAGCGTTCTGATAGATCCAAGGAAAGCTCGTAAGGGCAAACCCTTCCCTGCTCTGCCGCCTCCAAAATGATCTTAGGGGTATAGAGCCCCTTCTCTTTCGAAAGAAGCGCGCGGATCACTCCTTCCACGCGATCATAATATCCCTTGGCATATGGACATAAGTCGGGGTTACAATGCCGTGTCAGGCGTCCATCGGAACTCTTGACGGCAATATTCATACACATGGGCTCACGGGCGGCAATCACCACAGCCCGTAAAGGAGCTCCCGCCGCACGTAGCTTTTCTACAGCACCCACGGCTTCCCGTCGGGTGGCGGATTTGGCGGTGAGATAGAAGATTTTGTCACATTTTCCGGCACCCAGACATTTGACAGCGGGATAAAGGGTGGAAATGGTCTTTCCGATTCCTGTGGGGGCTTGGGCAAACACGGTCTGTCCATGTCTGATATCCCGCCAAATTTCCTTGATCATATCCCCTTGCTCTTCTCTCAGGCTGGGATACGGAAACCGCACATCCTTGGCTAAGGGACGAAGGGTCACCTCACGCTCACGGAGGTCTCTCGCACGGAGAAAGATAACATCCAGCATGGTGACAAAAGCGGATTTCAGAGCATCTGACGTCATGATAGCGTCTTGATAATGAATTTCACTATCGCAGGTAGACACGTATGTCAACCGCAGCGTAAGACGAGAGAGAGATTTGGCAGCGGCTAAAAAATATCCGTAGCAAACCAACTGCCCCATATCCACCTGACGCGAAAAGCCCTCTGAAATCTGCCATGAAGGACGATTGGTGGTTTTGATCTCCTCCACGGTGTAGTCTCCGCTGTCGGGGTCAATGAGCACACCGTCGGCGCGGCCGCTGACAGCAAAGGTCAAACCGTCAAGGCGGCATTCATGGCGCAAGGTGACCTCGCTGTGATACCCTTCCCCATGCATCTTCTGCAGTTTTTGATGAAGCTCACGCCCCACGCGGGCGGCCTCGAAGCGAGGGACGGGCGAAAATCTTGTGTCCAAATCTCCCGATTGGAAGGCCAAGGCGCACAACTCTCTGACGGACAGTTCTATTTTATCTTCCTTTGGGTTGTAGTACATACAGAGGCCTCCTTTCGCAAGAAATTCTAAACGCCTTTATTATATCCAATTTCCCGAAAAAAGTCAATCCCCGGAGAAATTTTAAGTGCAAATTGTCAAAGAAATATTAGGCGTGCGACGGGTTTCTCTTGACTTTTGACCAAAAGAGTGGTATGATATAAGTGGTATATTATAGACATACGGGCGGATATGGACTCTGCCCCTACGATAACTTCAACCGATCCCCCGCGTCAAAGAAAGAGGCAATTATGATCTACATCAAGAATTTTTATTTGGACGGCACTCCCGTCCTCTCCCCCATATGTGAGTTTTCCGAGAAGCACGCCACCCCCGTTCTCTCCTGGGCAGTGGGCGGCGGCAACCCCGACGATAAACAAGTCGCCTACACCCTCACCGTAGAGATCGGCGACGAAACCGTCTTTGACAGTGGCCGCGTGGAGACCTCCCGCCAGTCCGCCGTACTGGACGGCTTCACCTTCCCCGCGGGAGTCTACGCCCATCTGACGGTCACGGTGGAGTCCGCCACCGAAAAAACCGAGCCCTACGATGTGGTGCTGTTCAACGGTTGCCTCGACTCTTTTCCCGGGGAGTGGATCACATCCGCCGAGGATCAAGGCGAGCGGGTACTGCGGTTCAACAAGAGGTTTACCGTAAATAAACCCGTGAAGGAAGCGGCACTGTACTACTGCGGTCTGGGCTATCACGATGCTGCCATCAACGGCTACAGCATTGACAGCGTCAAGATGGATCCCGCCCACGCCAATTACGTAAGGACCTGCTACTACCGCGTAGCCTCGGTCTTCACCAGGTATCTGCAGGAGGGTGAAAACCGCCTGGAGATCAAGGTCGCCCCCGGCTGGCGCAAAAACGGCACCGACTTCATGTGGCAGATGCTGGGCGAGCGCAAGATCGAGTTCTATGGCGACAGCGTCCTGTGGGCCTACCTCCACATTGACTATGAGGACGGCACTACCGAGGACATTTCCACCAACACCTCATGGGAATGCGCCCTTGATCCCCGCACCGCTTCTATCTTCAACGGCGAAACCTTTGACGCCGCGCTGAACAAAGACTTTGACGACTGCGAAAAGATCACCGTCAAGGCTACCGCCGCCCCCGGCGGGGAGATGCGTCCCATGATCCTCCAGCCCATCGTGGATCATGGCTATTTCGATCCCAAAGAGATTACCTCCCCAAAACCCGGGGTGTTCGTGGTGGACTTCGGGCAGAATATCGCGGGCGTGGTAAGTCTGGAGCTTCCCGAGAATATGAAGGTCGGGCAAACCATTACCATGGTTCACACCGAGGAATTGAACGAGGACGGTACCCTCTACACCGACATTCTGCGCGGTGCCAAGCAGGCCGATACCTATATTGCCACAGGTGACGAGAGAGATCTGGATCTGTGGATGCCCGAGTTCACCTACCACGGCTTCCGCTACTGCCAGATCACGGGATTGGATCGCCTTGAACCCTACATGATCGAAGCACGCCTCATCCACACCGATCTGGAAAACCGCTCCTCCTTCCGCACAGGCTCCCCCATGGTCAACGCCATTCAAGAAGCTCTCGTCATGACCGAGCGGGACAATATGCACTCCATACTGACCGACTGCCCCCAGCGCGACGAGCGCATGGCCTGGATGAACGACGCTACGGTGCGCTTTGAGGAGACCCCTTACAACTTCGACGCCTCCCGCATCTTCCCCAAGATCCTGCAGGACATCCAAAACGAGCAACGTGCAGAGGGTCAGTTCACCTGCTGCGCTCCCTACATTTACGGCGGTCTCCCCGCTGATCCCGTTTGCTCGTCCTATCTCGTAGCCGCCAAGGAAGCCCTGATGCACTACGGCGAGCTGGGTGCTGTGGACGAGTTCTTCGACGGCATGGCCGCTTGGGAAGACTACCTCCTGTCCCGCAGTCCCGACGGTACCGTGGACTACTCCTACTACGGTGACTGGGCAGGCCCCGCCTACGCCTGCATGAGCGACGAATACGCCTGTAGTGCCGTAACCCCCGGTGTGGTCATGTCCACGGGCTACTCCTACTACAACTGCAAGCTCCTTTCTGACTTCGCCCGTCGCACGGGCCGTATCGAGGCCGAGGCTAAATATACCGAAAAAGCCGAATACGTGAGAAAAGCCTTCCTTGACAAGTGGTTCGATCCCGAGACGGGCAAGGTGGCTACCGGCTCCATGGGCTGTCAGGCCTTCGCCCTGTGGCTGGGGATCCTGCCCGCAGAGTGTGAAGCCAAGGCCGCCGAGGTCATGCGGGCTGATCTGGTGGAGAAGAACTACAAGTTCAC
>SVTB01000089.1 GCA_015064015.1 Oscillospiraceae bacterium
CCGATCTGCCGTCCTCGCCCTGATTGGTATCGTCATGTATATGATGCCCAAGTCCACCCAGAAGCGCAAGGACACCGCCACCATCATGTTGGCCTTTGCCGTCCTCATGTTCGGTATGGACATCATGTCCGACGCTATGAAGCCCTTGACCGCATCTCCCACCTTCCAAAATCTGTTTATCGCCTTTGGGAACAATCCCCTTCTGGGTGTGCTGGTGGGTGCTGCTTTGACAGGCATCATCCAGTCCTCTTCCGCTTCCGTCGGTATTCTGCAAGGCTTCGTCACCGCCGCTATTCTTTCGGGTGACCCTGCCGCCACCGCCCCTTTAACCTTCGGTGCCCTGCTCCCCATCATCATGGGTCAGAACATCGGTACCTGCATCACCGCATCTATTTCTGCCATTGGCACCAACACCAACGCCAAGCGCGCCTCCATGATCCATCTGCTGTTCAACATCATCGGTACGGGTGTATTGCTGACAGGCTTCTATATCATCGACGGCGTGGCCCAGCCCGTGCTGTTCGATACCTTCGTTGGCCCTTGGGGTATCCCTCTGGCCCACACCACCATGAAAATCATCTGCGTGGTGCTGATGATGCCCGCTTCCCGCCTCTTGGAAAAGCTGTCCTGTGTCATCGTTCGCGAACGTAAGACCGCCAAGGTAGAGGAGGCCACCATGTTGGACGAGCGTCTCCTGCAAGCTCCCTCCGTGGCATTGGAGCGCGCGCGCATCCTCACCGCCACTATGGCTGAGGATGCCGTAAAGGGCTTGAAGGAAAGCCTCTCTTCCCTGACCGAACTTACCCCTCAAAGAGCAGAATCCATCCGTGCATACGAGGATCAGGGCGACCACTATGAGGACATTTTGGGTACTTATCTGGTGAAGCTCTCAGGTTGTCCTTTGACTGAGGACGAATCCGCTGAAGTAGCCAGTCTGCTTCACCTGATCGGTGACTTCGAGCGTATCTCTGACCATGCTGTCAACATTTTGGAATCTGCCGAAGAAATCAAAGAAAAGAATCTCATGTTGACGTCTCAAGCCCGTGCCGAGCTGGCCGTGCTAACTTCTGCCGTAGACGAAATCCTAACCCTCTCCAAGCAATCTTTTATTGATAAAGACCTCAAGGCCGCCATTATGGTTGAGCCTTTGGAGCAGGTGATCGACGAGCTGAAGGAAAAGATGCGCGCTACCCATATCTTCCGTCTCCAGAAAAACGAATGTACCATCGAGGGCGGTTTCGTTTGGAACGATCTGCTGACTAACTTGGAGCGTATTTCCGACCACTGCTCCAATATCGCCGGTTGCGTCATTGATGCCGCTTCCCGTAACCTCAATCTGCACGAATCTCTCCGTAATGCCAGAGAAAACGATGCTGAATACGGTGTGCTCCATGCCCAGTATGCCGAAAAATATTCCATCGCCAATTTGTAATATTGAATCAAACAAACACGCCTCCGTTCAAGAGATCTTGAACGGAGGCTTAATTTTTTACATATCAGGAGGGCAAAACACCAAAACCCACAAGGCTTATCACCAAAAGCGAGATCGCCCAAAAGACCAAGAGGATACCGTACAGCAAATATTCCATCTCGCCGCTTGACGTCAAATCGTCGATATAGGCATACTTAGGGTGGGACGTCAAATATACAACGGGGACAAACTTGGGGGTCTGCCGTTTGGTGGTATAATAATGGGTGGCTTTGATGTAATATACCTTCCCCTCCACGGTATAGGCATAGACGGATTTAGTCATGTGCTTGACAAAGAAGGGACGGCGGATGCCCACACGGACATTGTCCTTTTGGGATACGTCTTGCAGAATGGCCCCCACCTTTTTCGTCTTTTTCGGGCATTTCTCAAAGATATAATACACCCGAATCCGCTGCCCGCCCAGGACGCTCAGCCATACGGCTACGCCGAGGAACAGGAGACTTACAAATATACGTACTTCGGGATTCATTTCTTTTGACAGCACTCCTTCCAATACGCAAAGGTCTTCATGATGCCCTCGTCGGCCTCCTGTCCCTTACACTCAAATTTGTAGCCGGGTGCACTTTCGATGGTTATGATGCCATGAAAATCCATGTCCTTTATTACGCGAGCGATCATAGATACATCCAATACCCCCTGCTCCAAAAACCAATGCTCATCGTTCTTACCATCGTTATTATGCAGGTGCATCTCGAAGATAGGAAACTCCTTGGATGCCATGGCACGCATAAATTCATTGTAGCCGGGGCAATCACACGCGGGACATTCATCGTAGCGATTGGTAAACAGGGACTTTCCGCTTGTATTTTGACCTTTGAGACGAATCAACATATGTCCGATATCCACAAGATAACCAAAGCGACGGTTTCCCTTGAGATATTCGATCTGCGCACGCTCATCAGGGGTAAGACCAAAATCCTCCACCGCTACGAGACATCTCGGCACGTGTTCCAATACATAGTTGAGATAAGGCGCAACCCGATCTCTCACTCCCCCCGGCACATCAAAAGAAAGAATCTTGATCAGCCCATAGGCTTTCTGCCATGCGGCAATCAAATCAATACCTCGGCGGAATGACAGGATGCGGTCGGTTTCGTGAGCACGAGGCAAGGCATAATGCACCGTCAAAAGCACCCCGCTATCACGAAGCGCCTCGGCTAACTGCGTTCCCTCTTCGCGTTGCAAGGCTTCTGCAAACCTCGCGCCGTGAACGCTGAGAGCATCATACCCCCGTTCTGAAAAATAACGAATATTTTCCTCCATGGTTCGGTGGGGGTAATGCCAAATCGCTAAACTGTGTTTCATGGATTTCCTCCTTGAGTCAAAGTGGGGACATTCGCTGCGGAATATAATCAACTGTCAAACTGGCTGTTATACATCTCGGCATAAAAACCGCCTTGCTTCAAAAGGGTTTTATGGTCTCCCTGCTCTATGATGCGTCCGTTTTTCATCACCAGTATCACATCGGCCTCCTTAATGGTGGACAGTCGGTGCGCCACAATAAAGGAGGTACGCCCTTCCATTAGATCGGCAAAAGCATTTTGTATTTTGAGCTCGGTTCGGGTATCAATCGATGAGGTGGCCTCATCCAAAATCAGCATGGGTGGTAGACACAGGAAAACACGGGCAATACAAAGTAGCTGCTTTTGCCCTTGAGATAGCATC
The DNA here is from genome assembly GCA_015064015.1 of Oscillospiraceae bacterium. Classification (GTDB taxonomy): domain Bacteria; phylum Bacillota; class Clostridia; order Oscillospirales; family CAG-272; genus CAMEON01. The sequence goes on from SVTB01000089.1 coordinate 3,158, forward strand.
CCGCCACCCTCTGAAAGTTGGGTGTTGTATCCATCGGGAAGGCGACGGATGAAGCTATCCGCATGAGCCGCCTTGGCGGCGGCAACAATCTCTTCATTAGTGGCATCAGGACGGCCGAAGGCGATATTTTCCTTGACAGTCCCAGCGGACAGCCAAGTATCCTGCAGCACCATGCCATAGGCATTTCGAAGAGAATGCCTCTTCATATGTCGGATGTCTATACCGCTGACGGAAATCTCACCACTGTCCACGTCATAAAAACGCATCAGGAGATTGATTACCGTCGTTTTACCGCATCCCGTAGGGCCAACAATGGCCACGCGCTGCCCTTTATGGAGCGACAGGTTCAAGTTTTGGATCAGCTCCTTCTCAGGATCGTATGAGAAGCAGACAGCCCTGAGCGATACACGCCCGTTGATATCCTCAGGCGCTAATACCTCTGCATCTTCAGGCTCAGGAGGCTCGGGCTGCGCTTCAATAAGCTCAAACAGCCGAGCCGCGCAGGTCATAGCTAACTGCAGTTCGGTGATTACGCCTGAAATTTCGTTAAAGGGCTTGGTATATTGATTGGCATAGGTCAAAAAGCAAGAGAGTAAGCCTACCGTCAGCATATCTCCGTCCGTTCCCAAAATCATCAGCGCGCCAATCAAAGCCACGCCGGCATATACCAGATTGTTGACAAATCTGGTGCTAGGGTTGGTCAGTGAAGAAAAGAAGGTAGCTTTACGGGAAACAAGTTCCAAACGGTCGTTGACCTCATCAAACTCCGCCAAAGCCTCATCTTCGTGTGAAAAGGCCACTACGGTTTTATGGGAACCAATCATTTCGTCGATCAACGCAGTTTGCTCTCCTCTCGTCTCAGTCTGCTTTTGGAACATTTGATGGGTTCTCTTGGCAATAAAGGAAGCCACAAACAGCGACAGCGGGGTAACCAAAACCACCCAAAGCGTCAGCCATGGATTAAGCGCCAGCATAAAGCCTAACGTTCCCAAAATCGTGAGTACGCCTGTAAACAGTTGGGAAAAGCCCATGAGCAAGCCGTCGGTGAACTGATCTGCGTCCGAAATCACACGGCTGACAAGTCCACCCACTGGATGCTTGTCCAAAAAGGACAACGGAAGTTTCTGAATACTGACAAAGGCATCCTGACGGAGTCTCCGCACAATGCCGAAGGTAATACGATTGTTGCAAATGCTCATAAACCATTGGGAAAGTGCCGTGATACCAATGACGACCAAGCCCCGCGTGAGCAAAGGTGTCAGATTTTCAAAATCCACTTTACCGGGGGCTACGATAAGGTCAATGGCCTGACCCGTTAAAACAGGAAGATAAAGCAAAGAGATCACCGACACCGTAGCCAACAATAGAGATAATCCAAATAAAATCCGATAATGCGCCAAATATCGGACAACTTTTTTCACAGTGGCAAAGAAAGGCACAGTTGTTTTCTTCAAAGCTGACTTTTTCATGCCTCTTCACCTCCCTTGAACTGGGACATATGGATCTCGCGGTAAGTTTCGCAGATATCCAACAACTCTTTGTGCTGTCCCATACCCACCACTCGGCCATCCTCCAGTACCACAATGAGATCTGCGTGGCGAATGGAAGAGGTTCGTTGAGAGATCACAAAAACGGTTGGCTGATGTTCCAACGTCCTCAAGGCTCCTCTCAGGCGAGCATCTGTCACAAAATCCAATGCGGATGCACTATCATCCAAAATCAGAATCTCAGGAGCGCCCACCAAAGCTCGGGCAATGGTCAGACGCTGCTTCTGTCCGCCTGAAAAATTGCGTCCCTTTTGCTCTACGGGCGCGTCCAGCATTCCTTCCTTTTCACGGACAAAATCAGCTGCCTGTGCCAATTCCAACGCACACCAAAGCTCCTCGTCGGTGGCGTTTGCCTTGCCCCAACAGAGATTGGAGCGAATACTGCCGCGGAAAAGCTCGGCTTTCTGAGGCACCACGCCAATGAGCCTCCGTAAATCTTGAGGCTCATAAGAGCGAACATCTCGTCCGTTCACCAGTACCCGTCCTTCCGTCGCATCGTAAAAGCGGGGAATTAAATTGACAAGAGATGATTTTCCTGAGCCCGTGCCTCCAATGATGCCCACGGTTTGTCCTCTCTGGACAGAAAATTCGATATTTTCTAAAGAAGGATGGCTTCCCCTATGATAAGCCAGCGTCACGTTTTCAAAGGTTACTGCCGCGCTTCCCGGCTCAGCAGCTTCGGCTGCCAGCACATCTGTTCCCGACGGCATATTCAGCACAGCGCCGATACGATTGCCGCAGGCCACCGCCTTGGTCACCAGGAAAATCGTGCTGGCCAGCTTCACAAGCTCCACTAAGATCTGTCCCATGTAATTGACCAATGCCACAAGTTCTCCCTGAGTCAACCCGCCGATGTTCACTGAAACACTACCTTGACGGATAAGCAAGATGACCGCGAAATTGACGATAACGTAAGTTAAGGGATTCATCAAAGAGGACAGTATTCCCGCTTTGTTCTGCAAAGAGGTCTGCTCTTTGTTGGCACGGTCAAAGGCTTCGATCTCTTCCTCTTCTTTACAAAATGCACGAATGACACGTACACCGGCCAGATTCTCACGGGTGACTGCCGTCACATGATCCAAGCGAGATTGCACCCTTTTGAACAGCGGAATACCGCCCAGCATAACGCCAAAAACCACCACGGACAAAAGCGGAATGGCCACCACAAAAATCAAAGCCAGTCGTGTATGGATGGTAAAGGCCATGAGCATAGCCCCCAACACAATGATGGGGGAACGCAAGAACAAACGCAAGGTCATATTGATACCCGATTGCACTTGGTTGATATCGCTGGTCATGCGGGTGATCATGGTAGATGTACCCACACAGTCAGTTTGCGCGTAAGTAAAGGCCTGCATATGTGCAAATAACTCATGGCGCAACCGTGCTGCTGTCCCAATGGCGGATTTAGCAGCAAAATATTGCGCACACAAAGCACAAGACAGCCCCACCACAGCCAAGAGCACCAACACAAGGCTCATTTGAATGATCAAAGAGCGATTCCCTTCTCCCACGCCTTGATCCACGATGACAGCCACTACCAAGGGTACCAACAAATCAAAGCAAGCCTCCAGCAGCTTAAAAAGCGGTGCCAAAATACTTTCCTTTGGATAGAGTTTGAAAAATCTAAAGAATACTTTCATGGATAAAACTCCCGATTGGTTTGAACTTCTTATAGTATAACATAATTTAGAATTTTTTTCAAGAGGGGGGACTCTCCATCCGAAAAGGAGACAAATGATTTTTAAATAAAAATCGGCACAAAAACCAAAAGCACTTGCCAAGCAAGTGCTTTTACAAATCCGAAGCAGACAATTTATGTATAATATACTTTTTCTTGCTGAACAAACGTATAGTTGCCCAGGCTTTCGAGTGTATAGTCAATGGGATAGTTCGCATTGTGATACCAATCATAATAGTAAGACAAAAAGTGATCTTTTAAATAGGCCAATGACTGCTCACCGTACAATGTTTGTGTCTCCCGATTATACCGATATAAAATACTTTTGGAAGTATCCCTCTCCTCATTTTGGTTATAGAAGTAAAGATATAGCGAATCATTGCTAATTTCTATGGTCAACTGCAGATCCGGAATCACAATGTTTTGGAAGATTCCTACGTCATAATCGGCATAGGCAGATTCCGTTCCGGACAGAAGTATAGAGTTCTTTCCTCTTTCTACTCTTTGCGTATCCAAATATATCTGTTCAAATACGTTTACGGTTTCTTCTCCACGAAGATAAGAACATCCACCGGCCAAAGATAATAAAAGAACGCAGATGCAAAAAAAGCATCCCGCTTTTAACATTTTTCGGATCATGCACTCACTCCTTTCTAAAAAACATTATATCATACTCAATATAGTTTGTCAAGGCAAGCTACAGATATGCTCTAAAAAGATTCAAGCGTGGGCTTAGCAAAACAGAACTCATGCTTGAACGGCCGATGCCATGATCTTGCCCCTTGGCAACTCAAATCAGCAGCGAAAAGGGTTACCCAAAATCTGCGGTTAGGGAAGCAAGGCTTTAAAATCTTCCCGCTCGTGGAGAGGAGCATAAAAACTATCCTTAAGGGAGTCTCTTACCTGCTCTAAAAAGGGCTTTTTGAGGTCAATTTTTCCGATCGTAATATACGGAAGGAAAGGGTGTTTCAGGGAGAATTTTTCGGCGAAGCCCTCAAAAACACCGCAAGTATACTGCCCGCCCTCGCAGTAGAGCTTTTTCGCGTGATCCACCATGATCCTCAGATACGCCACAGCCATGTCATAATCCCCCTCTTTCACTGCAAACTCCGCGCGTTTTTGATACGCGCAATAGAGATTTCCATGGAAACGAAGGTAATTCCCATCGGGAAAAACCGTTTTCAGTACCGCTTCCTCGGTGTCCAGCGCGGCCATCACATGAGGCGCCTTCTGTTCGGCAAACCAGTAGATCTCCGACAAGGACTTGCAAAAATCAAACAATGCATCGCAGGACAGCTTTTGAAGATGCGCAACCTTTTCTTCGCCCTCTAAACACATCAGCATTGCCTTATCCCGTGTGGTAGCCTTCGCGGACGGAAACATTTTGGCGTATTTCAAAGCTTCCTCATGACGTTCATTGTCACGACAGCAAAGCATGGCATTCCACATAGCTCTTCCGCGGATATACGAATCCGTACATTCCTCAATCACCGTATCGTTGTGGCGAAGGCTTCGCTCGATCAACTCCGAAGCAGAGGGCAGATTTGGATTTTCCTCGTGCTTTTGGACGTTTGCCGCCCAATACTCCATCATGCCAAGCCACATGAGATATTGGTAGTCGTCGGGAAACTCCTTGACCGCCTGTAAAGCTATCTGATAGTTTTCTTTCATGTCGTATTTCCAATAGTTTTGGCACCGCTCGTTCAACTCGGCGCGGCGAGCATCGTTTTCCTCAGGCTTGCCGCCTAAAAGCTCATCCGCAGTCACGTGCAGAATCTTTGAAAGCGGCATAATCAGCGAGAGATCAGGCACGGTGAGACCGCATTCCCATTTGGATACAGCCTTATACGTTACACCAAGATGATCCGCCAGCCGCTCCTGTGTCAGATCGTTTGCTTTTCTGAGTTCCTTGATCCTTTGTCCAATATGATTCATGATGCTACCTCGCTTTTTGATAGTAAGCCGGGCCCTGCTTCCGAGTACAGTATAACATATCTTTGAGAATCTTGCAACACCCGCGTTGTCGAGTGAAACTCTCCTGCAGGGAGAGTTTAGGGGAGTATTGCCGTTCGCCACAAAAAAGCATTCAAAAGAAATATCCGCTATACGCGATGATACAAAACTAATCAGCTTCGCTCATAAACATAAAAGGAGCTTCACGACTCCTAAAGTTATATGGCATAAAGAAGCCCCGCACGAGGCGGGGCAAAGTTGTATCATAAAAAATCCTTTTTCTTTCCGGCGAACGGTTCATATTTTTCGATGATAGCCTGCATTTGTGGCGTATCCTTCAATTCTTGATACGAGCTGCTCTGAAGGAGATAACCGAGCTCTCGTGCCACATCATTTTCTTCCGTGCCGGAATTGATTTTGCTTGTATCCCAAACATTTCCTCGGACAAGGAAGGACGTGTGTGCGGCAGTTTGAGGAAGATCGTCATAGGCTTTAGCGTACTGCAAGCCCTTTTCAAAGTTTTCAAAAGCCGCGTTCAAATCGTGAACGCGAACATGCCGATGGGCAACCCAGATATGCAGTTCGGCCAAATGATAATTCCAAAAGCAATAATCTTCTTCGTCGAATATCAGGTCGATCAAAGCAATCGCCTTTTTCAAAATGCGAATGGATTCATGCGGGTCTTCTGTAGCCAAGGCCATATTGCGGATATCCACCATCAGGTACTCCGCAAATTCCGCTAAGCCTGCGCGAGTATATGACCACCATTCTTCCGAGCCCTTTTCATAGCATCCTTGCAATTCCTTTTCCTGTGTATGGAGCAACGTCGGAAAGCGTTTGGCTGTCTCAATCGCCTTGTCAAGCCGTCCATCCAGAGCATACAGACCTCCAAGAATCGAAAGCGCGGAGTAGCGCACTCGATCGACCGTACACTCATCCTGCACACGTTCACACAGTCGGTATAGTTCTTCCTTGTGTACTTCGTAACCGTAAGGCTCCTCGCAATTCGGATCATAGTAGAGCTGCCACATATATTCCTCGACAATTCTCCAATCGTTGGGAAATTCCTCGTAGGCAGCCACGATCAGATTAAAAGCTTCATGTACCTTGCCAAGGGCGCACAGCCTGTTTCTTTCGTTCATGATCTTTTGAATTCTTTCTTCGGTTTTAGCCGCATCCAGTCCAAGCAGTTCGTCAGTAGACACGCCGAAATAGGATGCCAGTGGAAGCACCATGCTGATGTCGGGAAGCGCTTCATTTCGCTCCCATTTGGAAACAGCCGCGGTTGAGACGTGCATACGCTCCGCAAGAGTTTCCTGGGTGACGCCTTTCTGTCTGCGAAGGCGCTTGATATTGTCACCAATGTAAAGTTGCATATTGTTTACCTCGTTTTCATGAATTGAATCACCGGTGTTTCTGAGCATATTATACAACATAAATGCGATTCTTGCAAGAAACGGGTAAGTTATGCGATTGAACCAACAGTTGAATTTTTCGAATGGTGGAAAAAGTTTTTAATAATTTACCAAGCACCACGCTTGGCGGGGTTCATCATCGTAAAAATACATGATAAAACAAAAAAGCCATTCAAGTCTTATGGTGCACCTTCAGGGATTCGAACCCGGGACCCACTGATTAAGAGTCAGTTGCTCTACCAACTGAGCTAAAGGTGCATATAGACTTAAATGGCTTCTGTGGTTACAGGACAAAATTACAACTCGGTCAAAAACGCCGAAATTGATGCCCTGCTTTATTAACGTACTGATTATAGCACTTTTTACC
>SVTB01000090.1 GCA_015064015.1 Oscillospiraceae bacterium
GTCAAGCTCCACAGGGATATCACGGCGGCCTCTCTTGACCAATACCGTGACCTTCCGAAGATCTTCGGAGATGGCCTGGATAACACCCTGGTAGCCCTCAAACATACCGCTGACGATCTGTACTTCGTCGCCCTCGGCAAAGTTGAGCTGTACCTTGACATCTTCAAAGTTAAGTCGAGCCACCTCTTCCTCGGACAGAGGCGTGGGGCGGGAGCCGGGGCCCACGAAGCCCGTGACACCCGTGATGTTTCTCACAGCGTGCCAGCTCTCACCCGTCATGATCATCTTGATGAACACGTAGCTGGGGAAAACCTTGACCTCAACAGTCTTTTCCTCGGCACCGTTCTTTTCAATGACCGTCTCAACGGGGATGCGAATATCGAAAATCAAATTTCCGAGACCGCGGTTTTCAACGATTTTTTCAAGGTTTGCTTTAACCTTGCTTTCATAGCCGGAATAAGTATGCGCCACATACCATTGCAGGCCTTCATTCAATTCGTCGATGTTGCTCATGGTTCACACCCGCGCAAATCATCAGGGAATCAGCGAGGTAACCAGCTTCTTCAGCAGAGGATAGCCGGTCACGAACGCGAAGTCCATGATAGCAATCAATGCGGCAAGCGCAAGAATGATCACCAGCACGACGATCGTATTCTTCTTCAGCTTGTCCTTGGGGCACCAAACGATCTTGCCACACTCACTCTTCAGAGCCTTCACAAAGCCGGGAATCTTCTTGCGGAAGATAAATGCCAGCACGACGACCGCGATCACGATCACTGCGCCAACGCTCAGGTTAATCACCAGACGATAGGTGTCTTCCTTATTCCAACCATCATTGTTGTTGGTGTTGGAATTGTTGGTTGCGGCAGAAGTGGAAGCGGAAGTAGAAGCGGAAGTGGAGGCAGAAGTACCGGTAGAGGTTGCAGCAGAAGTTGCTGCGGAAGTCTCAGCGGTGTTCTCCTCGGAGGGCTCGGTTGCATCATCGCCGGTAGCAGCCTCGGTAGGCTCTACAGCGGCTTCGCCGGTGGCAACCTCGGTGGGTTCTGCGGTTCCCTCAGCAAAGCCGGGGATCACAGCGAAGGACAGGAGCATCAGCAAAGACAGAACAGCCGCCAGGAGGGCAAGTCTTCTGCTTGTTTTGTTAGAAGTCATGTCAAATCCTCCCAATTACTTAGACTCTCTGTGCAGCGTATGCTTGCGGCAGAATTTGCAGTGCTTCTTCAGCTCAAGCCTGTCAGGGTCATTCTTCTTGTTCTTCATTGTGTCATAGTTTCTCTGCTTGCACTCAGTGCAGACAAGAGTCACTCTGACTCTTACATCATTAGCCATGTTTTCGGCACCTCCCATGTAAAATTTTGCAATATCACCCGACATGAGTGATCTTGCCGTGTGTACCTCCCTCCGGAGTGGTTTGTCATGCCCTTGAATCCGTGGCGCAAATTTTCGGGCGCAACAAAAAGACCCATTCGCAGAGGTAATCACATTATATCACACAAATCCCTTTATGTCAATGGGAATTTTATGTTTTATCCCATCAATTTTCATAGGTTTATCTGCGTTTTTATGAGCAATATGCTCAAAAAACGCAAAAAGTACACTTCCGTCTGTCTTTTGCGGGCTTTTTCTTGACAAAGATTCTGTTTCATGCTACAATATAGCATATAACTTTATCCGCTCATCGAGGAGGTCTTCATGAAACCAAGCATCAACCGTCTTCTGGTGTCCGATACCCCCTGCCCCTGCGGAAGACCCCATCCTATTTCCCTTCGCCGATTGGTAATCAAACGAGACGCGCTCCGTCAGATTCCGGAGGTCATCTCAGCCCTCGGAGACTTCCATCATCTTGTCATGATCTGCGACGACAACACCTATCCTGCCGCAGGCGCTCGGGTAGAGTCATTTTGTGCGCCTCTGTGGCGCTGTGACGGCAAGACCTTTACAACCCTTTGTCTGCCAACACCCCCTGAAGGACTTCACGCCACCGAAACTGTTGCGGAAACGGTTATGTCTGCCTTGACAGACGCCGACCTTTTATTAGCTGTAGGCTCGGGTACAATCCACGATATCACCCGGTTTGCGGCCACCCAACGCAACGTGGATTTTGTATCCATTCCCACTGCGGCCAGTGTAGACGGATTTTTGTCCTCCATCGCCGCCATGACTTGGCACGGCATCAAACGCTCCTTCCCCGCTAAGCCCCCCATCGCCCTTGTATCCGACAGCGACGTGCTGGCTGCCGCCCCCTATGCCCTTACCGCCTCCGGCGTGGGCGATCTTTTGGGCAAATATACCGCTCTTTTTGATTGGCGGGTATCCCACATGGTTACAGGTGAATATATCTGTGAGCGTGTCATTGCCTTAGAGGAGGAAGCGATGAACGAGGTGCTGGCCTGCAAGGAAGCAGTGGCCTCCCGTGATCCCGACGCGGTGGAGGCCGTCATGTACGGGCTTCTTTTGTCGGGTGTTGCCATGCAAATGGTCGGCAATTCCCGCCCCGCCTCAGGCTCGGAACATCACGTATCCCACCTCATCGAGATGGATGTTTTCACCCAAAACAATCCCGCTCTCCACGGAGAGAAGGTAGGGGTAGCGGCGGCGTTGATAGCCGACCGATATCACCAAATCTTAACCTTAAATCCCCAAGCACTTACCAAGAACGCTTACCAAGGGCTTCCCATGGAGAAGATCCGTGCCGCTTTTGGCAGGCACGCCGAAGAGGTGCTATCGGCTGAAAATACCCCCGATCCGCTCCTCGAGGTAGATACCGCCCACATGATTTCCCTGTGGCAAGACATTAAAATCTTGGCCGATAAAACCCTGCCCACGGGAGAGGCGCTGCGCCAGTTGCTCACCGCCATGGGAGCCAAGGCCACCCTCGAGGACATCGGGCTCTCGGCACATCTATGGGACACCCTCTGGGATATGTCCCCCTTTGTCCGCCGGCGCCTCACGTTTATGCGACTGGCCAAGCTCGTAGGCCAATAACACATCACAACCGAAGAAAGGAAAAAATATGAACCTCACCGTAGAAATCGGCATCATCGGTGCCATGAAAATAGAGGTAGATGCTCTCAAGGCCGCCATGACCGATACTCAAACTCATACCGTATCCGGTATTGATTTTGTCAGCGGCACGCTCCAAGGCCGCCGTGTTGTGGTAGCACAATGCGGCATTGGTAAGGTGTTCGCCGCCGTATGCGCCCAAACCATGATCCTCACCTATGCCCCCCGTGTCATCATTAACACAGGCGTGGCAGGTACGCTGACCTCCGCTTTGTCCATCGGCCAAGTGGCTTTGGCCGACCGCCTTGTACAGCACGACATGGACACCACCGCCTTAGGTGACCCTGCGGGGCTTGTATCAGGCATCAACGTGGTGTACTTCCCCACCGATGCCGGCGTCACAACCTGTCTCTCCGATTGCGTAAGTCAGGAGGGAGTCAAGTCTATCACGGGCACCATTGTTTCGGGAGATCAGTTCATCTGCGCCTCTTCCGCCAAGGCGCGTATCACCTCCACCTTTGAAAACTGCATCGCCTGCGAGATGGAGGGTGCCGCTATTGCCCACGTCTGCTACATCAACCAAACACCCTGTGCCATCCTTCGCGCCATTTCCGACGGCGGTGACGAGGAGGCTTCAGATGATTATCCTACCTTCTGCCGAAAAGCGGCCGCCACGGCAATTCGCGTGCTTCTGCACTTCCTCGGCACATGGCGGGGATAAGAGAAAGGAGAATCTTATGAAAATGACCGTTCTGCGCTCTCTCGCTTTGTGCTTGGCGGCTCTGCTCACGCTGTCCTTTGCCGCTTGCGCTACCCCTGATTCAACCGACAATCCCGTAGGGCCTGCCCCCTCTCCCGCCGGGTCCGCTTCTTCAAGCACCTCCGCTGCGACCCAGCCCCCATCAAACAAGCCCCTCCCCCTTATACCCGATTTTAAGGTGTTGGATATCGAAGGCAATACCGTCAAGCTCTCTGACTTTTTCGGCAGACCCATCATCCTGAATTTCTGGGCTACCTGGTGCCCTCCCTGCAAGGCTGAGCTCCCCGACTTCAATACAGCCGCCGCCGCTCACGGAGACGAGGTCGTATTCCTCATGGTCAACTTGACCGACGGTGTTCGTGATACTGTAAACACCGTCAAGGAATTTGTCGCGGCCAATGAGTACACCTTCCCCGTGTATTTCGACACGGAGTACAGTGCAGCCAATGCTTATCGGGTGTCCTCTATCCCCACCACTTATTTTATCAACGCCGAAGGGGCCATCATCCACTCCAAGGTAGGCATCGTATCCGAGGATGAGCTTTCGGAAATGATCCGCAAGCTCATGGAATAATTCCATACAAACGCAAAAACAGGATCGCCACGCGATCCTGTTTTTTATATACAGCTCTGCCTATAAGCCGGGTTCTGTTCCCCCTTTCGGGTTCGGCGACCATCTATCTTTGCTTTCCGTTACCGAAAAGCTCCGTGGCTTTCGCCCCATGCCACCTCTCTGTCCTTGCGCGCTCGGGTCAAGCGGATCATACGATCAACGGTGGGGTGTTGCATCAGGTAGAGTTTACAGCAAATCTACGTTACCGTAGAAGTGGGTGAGCTCTTACCTCGCCTTTCCATCCTTACCTTCTAAAGAAGGCGGTCTATTTCTGTTGCCCTTTTCCGGCGGTTACCCGCGGCTGACGTTATCAGCTACCATGCCCTGTGATGCCCGGACTTTCCTCGCGGTAATACCTTTCGGCGTGATACCGCGCGGTCGCCCGACAGACCTGCGTCGGTATTATAGCACGATTTTGAGAATTTGTCAAGAACACATACGGAAAAAGGCAAGACCGCCAATCGGTTTTGCCTTACCCTTCCTTGTTTGCATCATCCGGCTGATCAGCCTTTTTGACTTTTTTGAAAATCTTTTTGATCGCCAAAGTAATAGAAATCGCCAAGGCGAAGAAGGGAGCGCCGGGGAGCATCCAGAAGCCCCAAACGGCCGTAGCCGCCCAAAATGCCCATTCCCAGTGAAAGATAAAACCCAAAGCATAGCAAATCCAAATAGGCGCACTCAGCACCAAGGAAACAACACCCAGCAGAAGGAGCGTGCGGATATCCTTACACTCTGACCAGACCCATTTGAGAAAAGATATTGCCATATTCCAAAGCTTTTTAATGATTTTTTCCATTCTGTGATTCTCGCCATTCATGTTTACAAATATATCCAAATTATAGCGCAAAAATGAAGTTTTGTCAATATATTCCCGCGTATTTGCGTTTGAGAACAGTCAGGTGCATAAATGGCAGAGAGGGCGCACCCGGCAGGTGCGCCCCCAAGACGATCATATGCTATCAATCCAACTCTTTTTTGCCGGTATACAGCTCGTAGTATCGACCGCCCAAGGCCAACAGCTGCTCGTGGTTGCCTCGCTCAATGATCTCACCCTGCTCCAGCACCATAATGGCATTGGCGTTGCGCACCGTAGACAGGCGGTGGGCAATAACAAAGGTGGTACGATTTTTCATCAGGCGATCCATACCCCGCTCAATGTGCCGCTCTGTGCGAGTATCTACCGAGGAGGTAGCCTCGTCCAACACCAGAATGGGGGCCTTGGAGAGCGCGGCACGGGCAATATTCAACAGCTGGCGCTGCCCTTGGGAAAGATTGGCACCGTCTCCCTCCAGCACCGTCTGATACCCATGCTCCAAGCGCATGATGAAGCTATGCGCGCTGGCGGTCTTCGCCGCAGCGACCACTTCCTCGTCATAGGCATCCGGGCGTCCATAGCGGATATTTTCCATGATGGTGCCCGTGAACAGGTGGGTATCCTGCAAGACCATGGCAATATTTTCACGCAGAGAATCCCGTTTATAGGAGCGGATATCCACGCCGTCAATGGTAATGCACCCCTCGTCTACATCGTAAAAGCGATTGAGCAGGTTGGTCACGGTGGTTTTTCCGGCGCCCGTAGAACCAACGAACGCAATCTTCTGTCCCGCGTTGGCATACAGGCTGACATGACGCAAAACCGTCTGCCCGGGAACATAGCCGAAGGTCACGTTATCCAATACCACCTCGCCCTTGACGTCGGTCATTTCCATGGCATCAGGCAGATCGGCAGGCTCAGAGGGCTCATCCATCACGGCAAACACGCGCTCCGCACCGGCCAGAGCCGAGAAAATGGTAGACATCTGCATGGAAATATTGTTGATTGGCATAGAAAACTGGCGGGAATAATTGCAGAACACGGTAAGTCCACCCACATCAAATCCGTTGAAAATGCAAAGCAAACCGCCGACACCTGCCGTTACGGCAAATGCGATACTGCTGATGTTGTGCATGATGGGGCCCATCACACCGCCGTAGAACTGTGCCTTAAACTGCTTGTTACGCATATCTCGGTTCAAGACCTCAAATTCATCCAGACAGATATCCTCATGATTGAAAACCTTGATGACCTTAGCACCCGTAACAGTTTCCTCGATGTAGCCGTTGACAGCACCCAGCGCCGTCTGCTGTTGTCCGTAATATTTGGCAGAGCGCTTGGCGATCAAACTTCCGCCAAAGGACAGAAGCGGAATAAAGATGATGGTAACCAGTGTCAGCCAAATGTTGGTATAAACCATCATGATGAAGGTTCCTGCCAAAGAGATTACACCCGAGATCAGATTGGTAAGGGTGCTGTTGATCATCATGTCAATATTGTCGATATCGTTGGTGAAACGAGACATCAGTTCTCCCGTGGGATGATTGTCAAAATAACGAACGGGCAAGGTCTGCATCTTAACAAACAAATCATTACGCAGCTTTTCAACCGCACTTTGGGAAACCTTGATCATCAGTCGCGCCTGGAAATAAGCCGACACAATGCCGATCAGATATATGGCAGCCAACACCAGCAAAATGATGCCCAAACAAGAGAGGCGTTGCGCATCTGTCAGAACACCGGAAGCGACGGCATCCGGCATTAAAAGACGCAAAAGCAGACTCTTCCCCGGCTCTACTGTTTTATCCAAGGCGTTGACCACATCGCGGAGCAGATAGCTGCCCGCCACAGATGTCAGGGTATGGAAAATCATGAAAACAAATACCACGGCCATGCGGGTTTTATAAGCCGCCACATAAGCTACCAAGCGGCGAATGGTCGCACCTGTATTCTTGGGCTTGCCCTGCGGGCGGGGGCCTCTGCGGTGACCTCTCGGCCCGCCGGGTCCTCTTCCGCTTGTTTTACCGAGGGAGGCATATCGCTTTTGAAGTTCTTCCAAATTTCTTGCTGCCATTATGCCCTCACCTCCCCTGTTTGTCCCCTATGATCGGTGGCTACAGCGCCCGACATCTGAGATTCGTAAATTTCACAGTATTCTCGGTTGGAATCCAGCAACTCACGATGGCGTCCTACGCCCGTGATCTTGCCTTCGTTGAGCACCACGATCATATCTGCTTCCATCACCGAGGTGATACGTTGGGCAATAATGATCTTGGTCGCGCCCGCTAATTCGGTGCGGAAAGCCTTGCGGATCCTTGCCTCCGTGGCCGTATCCACCGCCGAGGTGGAATCGTCCAAAATGAGAATCTTGGGCTTTTTGAGCAGTGCCCTGGCGATACACAAGCGCTGTTTCTGACCGCCGGAGACGTTGGCACCGCCTTGCCCCAAATCCGAATCATATCCATCCTTAAAGGAAGTCACAAAACCGTCTGCCTGAGCGTGGTCTGCCGCGCGACGCACCGTATCCAAGGTAGCATCCTCGTCTCCCCAGCGGAGGTTATCTAAGATGGTTCCCGAAAACAGCACATTTTTCTGGAGCACCATGCCCACACCCTCGCGGAGATTGTATAAGCTGTAGTCCTTGACGTTGACGCCATCCACCAAAATTTCCCCCTCATCCGCATCGTACAGACGGGGGATCATAGAAACCAAAGTGGTTTTTCCCGAGCCCGTGGAACCGATGATACCCACTGTAGCGCCTGCGGGAATGGTCAAGTTTACATCATCCAGCACCTTTCCCTCGCTGTTCTTATAATAGCGGAAGGAAACATGGCGAAACTGGATCTCCCCTTTGGTGACCTCCAAATCGGGAGCGGTAGCCTTGCTGTCATTGATGTCAATTTCCTCGTTCATCACTTCCTTGATGCGACGAGCAGAGGCCAGCGCACGGGAGAACTGCATAAACAACATGGTCACCATCATCATGGAGGACAAAATTTGGGTGATGTAGGTAACAAAAGGAGACAGCTCCGCAATGGCCATATTGCCGTTCAATACCATGTGTCCACCGAAGTACAGCACCGCCATGGTGGTGGAGTTCATGATCAGAGTCATCAAAGGAGACATAAGAATGACCACCAGCATCGCGCGAAGTCCTGCTCGTTTCAGGTTGGCATTGGTTTCGGCAAAATGTTTGCTTTCGTACCCTTCCCGAACAAAGGACTTGACCACGCGTACATTGGTGATGCTCTCTTGCACATTGGCGTTGAGTCCATCCACCCGTTCTTGCATTACGGTAAAGCGGGGGAAGCCCAGTTTGACAAACAAAATGATACTGACAAGCATCACGGGCAGAGCCACGGCCAGCACCACCGCCAAGTCAGGGCTGATGGCAACAGCCATAATCAGCGCACCAATGAACATACCCGGAGCACGAAGCGCCATGCGAAGCAGGGTGTTGACGAAATTCTGCAATTGCGTTACGTCATTGGTGAGACGGGTCACAAGCGAGCCTGTATTAAACTTATCAATGTTAGCAAAAGAATAGCTCTGTACCTTTTTGTATACGTCGGCGCGAAGATCTGCCGCGAAGTTGACCGCCGCCTTGGCACCGAAGTAAGCACCGCCAACGCCTCCTACCATCATAAGCACCGCGGTAAGGATCATTCCCACGGCCAACGCCACTACAAAGGAGGACTGGGTACCCAAGAGTTCGTACATCTTGGCTAACCACGCCGGCATTTCCTCAGTATCGCCATACACACCGAAAATGATATAGCCTTGAATCAAAGGCAGAAGCACCTCACCGATGACCTCAATGATCATACAAAGAGGACCTAAAATGAAATAAGGCAGGTAAGGCTTAACATATTTGCGCCATTTCAGTTGGTTTTTCTGTTTGTTCGCTTTCAATGGAATTTCCTCCTTCCTTATTCCTCGGCCGGGAGCTCTTCACCAAGATTGGCTCTCATGCGCTCCAAAGTAGCGATAAATGCGGTCAGCTCTTCATCGGATATCCCCTTGAACATCCGATGATCCACCGTATCAAAGAGAGCACGGCTTTCGTTGATGGCCGCAAGACCCGCCTCGGTAATGCGGATTTCGTTACGGCGGTTGTCCTCGTCTGTTGTGGTGCGTGTAATATACCCCTCCCGCTCCAAACGCTTGAGGGTAGTAGTTACTGCAGCAGGGGTGATGCCCATGGCCTCCGCCAGCTCCTTTTGCGAGGGAATATGTTCATATCGCGCCAAGTGCATGAGCATCCGATGCTGGCTGTGATGAAAGCCCAGCTTCATGATGCGCCCTTCGATGGCGGCATGGTGCATATGCGACACGCGGATGAAAAGGTGGGTAGCCATCCCCTCGGGCGTTGCACAGTGCTGACATTTTTTCTTCATGTCAGTTCTCCTTTCCGATCAAACAGTTAAATGTCAAATATTTAATAATTAAGACGTTAACTATTGTACCACAGCCGTGGCGGGCTGTCAAGGGGGGCGTCGTATATTTGCGTAACAGTTTACACTTTTTTCATTTTTAATTTTCGGGTTTTATCAAAACATACTTGACAAAGAAAATGTTTTGTGGTAGAATACTGGGGTACCTTAGATATTGGGATGTCGCCAAGCGGTAAGGCACGGGACTTTGACTCCCGCACCCGTCGGTTCGAATCCGGCCATCCCAGCCATGATGAGTGTCTGATTTAGATGCAGGCACGAAAAAACGAGAAAAGCGGAGATTTCGAGAGATTTCTCCGCTTTTTTCGACTCTAAAGTTTTTCAGAATTTTGTAGATGCATTTCGGGCATTTCGGGTCTGTAGACAGATTCGAACCGGCGAAATGCATTTTTTGATATAGATTCCCCACAGAAGCAAATCCGTGGACAGATTCGAACCG
>SVTB01000091.1 GCA_015064015.1 Oscillospiraceae bacterium
CTGTCCTGGTACACCATGGAGGGCGAGTCCAAACGCGACTACCCCGCCTCCATCCTCCACCAGTCTCCTTGGTACAAGGATTACAGTAAAGTAGAAGATTACTTCGCCCGTATGGGCCTGGTCCTTTCCGAGGGCAACCCCGATTGCGATGTGTTGTTGCTCAACCCCATCGAGTCCGTCTGGTGCCAGGCATACGCCGGCTGGGCTCAGTGGATCGCCAACGTCTCCCCCGACGTGGCACCCTACGAGCAGAGATACGCACAGATCTTCCACTACCTCACCGACCATCAGATCGACTTCGATTACGGCGAGGAAGAGATGATGTCCCGCATGGCCTCTGTGGACGTGATCGACGGCACCCCCATCCTTCGCGTGGGCAAGGCTACCTACAAGACCGTCATCGTCACCAATATGCTCACCATCCGTCCCACCACCCTGAAGCTGTTGGATGAGTTCATGGACATCGGCGGTAAGGTGATCTTCGCCGGTGATGTTCCCGCCTACGTCAACGCCGAGACCTCGGATGCCCCCGCCAAGCTGTCCGAGAAGGACAACGCCGTTTGCGTGGAGTTGACCGAGGATGCTTTGGTTTCCGTTGTCCGTGAGCTGACCGATGCTTCGGTCACCGTGGTCAATGCCGATGGTGATACCGAAAAGGCTGTCTTTGCCCAAGTCCGTAAGGATTTCGGCGGCGACGGATATGCCGTGGTCATCCTCAACACCGACAGACAGAACTGCCGCAATAATCTCACCCTCAAGCTCTCCGTCCCCGCAGGCTACACCGTCCAGGAGTGGGATCTGGAAACAGGCGACCGCTACGACGCATCCGCCGTCTCCTACCATGTGGGCGGAGAAATGTGCATAGCCACAGATCTGGAGGCCGCAGGCACCCGTTGCTTCGTCCTCACCAAGACTTCCGAGGAGCTTCCCGCCGTCACCGAGTACGAGACGGTGGCCTCCGAGACCCTGATGGGCGAGTTCCCCTACGCCTGCGACGAGCCCAACGTCTGCGTCCTTGACTGGTGCAAGTGGCGTTGGAAGGGCGGGGAATGGCACGACGAGGCCGAGGCCCTGTGGACCGACAGACAGATCCGCTCGGATATCGGCATTGAGTGGCGCGGCGGCGGTATGCTCCAGCCCTGGTACGCCAAGCTCAACGATACTAAGAAGTACGGCGAGCTTCAGCTCTCCTATGAATTCTATATTGACACCCTCCCCGAAACCGACGTGTTCCTGGCGGGTGAGCGTCCCGAGCTGAACCAATACAAGATCAACGGTATCGAGCTGCACAACGACGATATCAACGACTTCTGGGTGGACGATTGCTTCAAGAGGATGAAGATCCCCGCAGAAGCCCTCAGACTTGGCCGCAACGAGGTCACCATCGATGTTACCTTTATGCGAACTACCAATGTGGAGGCGCTGTACCTTGTGGGTATCTTCGGTGTCAAGATTGACGGCCGCAAGCGCACCCTTGTGGATGTCCCCGCTCTCATGGGTTGTGACAACTATTCCGCTTACGATATGCCCTTCTTTACGGGCAACCTGACCTTTACCCTTACCCCCGAGGACTATCAGGGTATTCTGGGCGACGCCGCAAAGGATGCCGACCGCATTGTGCTGACCCCCAAGGAGTTCACAGGCGGTTGCGCTAAGGTTACCGCGGCAGGGAAGACCACCGTCCTCGGTTGGGATCCCTACGAGGCCGACGTCACCGAGGCTTACAAGAACGGTCTGCCCATCAGCGTCACAGTGGTGGGTGTTCGCACCAACGTATTCGGCCCTCTCCATGAAGTCGCCAAGCCTGCAGGTGCCTGCGGCCCCGGCAACTTTGTTACGGGCGGCGAACAATGGACCGACAATTATAGTTTGCTCAGAAGCGGTCTGCGTGGTTTTATCTTTAAGGCACAGCAGAAAGCTTGATTTCAGCACACTTCGGGCAGGGAAGGCCTTGGGGTAGCCTTCCCCACCTATATACATAGTATATTGCTTGTTTCTTTGATAAAAAAGGAGAAAAATATGAATACAATCAAATTCGATAATAGATCCACTCTTGTAGTTGCCCACCGCGGTCTCTCGGGTTTAGAGAGGGAAAACACGGCCTCCGCCTTTGTGGCCGCAGGTAACCGTAGCTACTTTGGTGTTGAGACGGATATCTACCGCACCTCCGATGGGCATTTTGTAGTCAATCATGACGGTCATACCAACCGCGTGGGCGGTGTCCAGGCCTCCATGGAAAACACACCGTGGGAACTGCTCCGTGAGATCGTTTTGTACGATACCGACGGCACTAAGGACCGCTATGACCTCCGTCTCCCCAGCTTGGAGAACTATATCTCCATCTGCAAGAAATATGAAAAGATCTGTGTTCTTGAATTGAAATCCGTTTTTACTCTTGAGGAAACCGCCGCTTTCATTGAGCTGATCCGAGGGTACGGTTACCTTGATCATGTGATCTTTATCTCCTTCCACTATCAAGACCTGGTCAATATCCGCGAAATTCTCCCTTACCAGCCCTGCCAGTATCTTACGGGAGATAACTCCGATGAAATGATCGCAAAGCTGGTTACGGATAAGATGGACATTGATATTCACCACGCATCTCTCACCGAGGAACGGGTGCACGCCATGCACAAGGCGGGCCTTAAAGTTAATTGCTGGACGGTGGACGACCCAGCACGCGGCGAGGAATTAGCCGCCTGGGGTGTGGATTATATTACGTCCAATATTCTGGAAGGAAAGAATATGTAAACCTTAGAATATGATCAATCTCGTAGGGTCGGGGCTTGCTCACGTTGCAACGCCAAAAAGCAGTTGACATCATATATTGGTTGATATTTCGGCGGAGCAAGCCTCTATCCCACGGAACGAAAACAGCATTCCGATAAATTTTCTCTTGACTCCCAATTAAAATATAAAGGAGCCTTCTATGAAAACAAAATGTTTCTATCGCATAGCCGCCCTGATACTGGCCATTCTTATCTTGACCTCCACCTTGGCCGCTTCTATGACCCTTCCTATTTTCGCTAATGACAATAACATCATCACCTATGAGGGTGTCAATATCCAAAAGCACGAGGGAGGTTACGATCACTACGAGCGTACGCTTAACACCTACGTCTACGATTTCACCGTCACCCGTCCTACCTATTATGCCAAGCAGCCTGAGCTGGCCGTTTCCAATACTGCGGACATGAATATGTCCGGCGAGACCTTGGCTTGCGTTGAGGGTGGTAGCTTTTCCTTCGGCTCTGCCATAGGTTTGGGCGATAACTACGGCCTTGAAAAGGGTACTTTGAAGTTTGACTTACAGCTCACCGATGGCTCCGTCTCCGTGGGCGTCCGCACCTCCAAGACCATTTGCACCGATACCGCTCGGGGCATCTGGTTTGTCTTTGACAACAGTGGCAAGGTCACCGTTAAGGAGCCCGAGTGCGGTCTTTCAGCTACCCTTGACCTCGGTGTATCCCTTACAGAAACCAAGAGCTTTACCGTGCAGGAGAATCTATATAACATTGTCCTCTCCTGCGGGGATACCGTCATCGCTATTGTGGACTATACAAAGGCGGGCTATCTTGCCATTAAGGACGGGCAGGGAAGCATTAAGGCAGAGACAAACGATAGCCAGATCTATGTTTCGGGCTATTTTGAGTTTTATGTCAAGAGTCTCAATGGATATATCGATAATATCTCCTTTACTAACGTGGCTGTAAATCAGACTGCTGGGGCAGCCGAGGAACAGCGAGTGGTAGACTATAGCACTTGGACGGCCATCGATGAGTTGGATCGTACCGTAGCTGTTAACACTGCAGAATCCACAATCAATGAAAACCGATATGTGGGTCTCTTCTATTTCCTCTGTTGGGTAGGTGCCGGTGTACACGTGCAAGATAATACCAAGCTTTACGTAGATGGCGGTATTGAGGGTGTGTTGGATCATTTTAATAATCGCCGTGGCGGTGAGGCCTACTGGGCTGAGCCTTATTTCGGCTATTATACCAACACCGATACTTGGGTCTATCGCAAACACGCCGCCATGTTCGAAGCGGCAGGCGTGGATTTCATCTATTTGGATGTGTCCAATGCCGAAACCTTTGTAGAAGGCCATACCGCCCTTTTTGATACTTGGTTGCAGATTCGCCGCGAGGGCGGCTCCACCCCCCAGATCGTATTTTTCTGCGGTGATAATCCTTCTACCTTGGAATCTAATATGAATACCCTGTTTCGCTCTGTCTATTCCGACGATAACTGGGAAAAGTATCAAGAGCTGTTCTTTATGTGGGAAGGAAAGCCCCTGCTGTTCGGTAATGACAACGGTATTTCCTCTGCCATGAAGAAAAAGATCAATGAACAGTTTACCCTTCGGGGTAGTTGGGCATGGGTAGACCAGGATAACTATTGGCCTTGGTTGCAGGAATACACTCTGGCCTCGAACGGAACCTACCGTCCTGTCAACGGTGGTTATGGAAGAGGCAGTCATAATAAAATCGAATCTCTGTCTGTAGCCTTGGGTCATCATCCCACTATGACCAAAGGACGCACATTCGTCAATGGCACCCAGCCCTTGAACGGGAAGAACGACATGGAGTTTTCTTCGGTGTATGATGCCGGTCTCGGTACAGGCTTTGAATTCCAATTCAATGCAGCCACCTATTTGATGAACCGTCGTGTCAAGGAGACAGATCCCTTTGTCCTCATGATCACGGGTTGGAACGAGTGGATCGCGGGTTGCTTCTACTCAGAGGAAGGGCAGACCCAGCCTATGGCAGGTGGCCACTACAATTTCGCTTACGTTGACCAGTTTAATGCCATGTTCTCCCGCGACGGTGAGCCCATGAGAAACTATAAGGGTTACGGCTTCGGGGATAACTATTACTATCAGATGTGCGAGTATATCCGCCAGTATAAGGGATTTGATACGCTCCCTGTGGCCGACCACCAGACCACCGTCAACATTTATGATGTGAATAGTTGGAAGGACATTGAGCTGTCTTATACCGATACCCTCCACGACGTGGAGCTTCGTAACTCCCGCTCTTATGATCTATCCTACCGCTACATCAACAACACCGGACGTAATGATTTTGACTATGCCAAGGTATCTCAGGATGATAAGTATATTTACTTCCTCGTCAAGTGCGATAATAACATTGTTGTAGATAACGGCTCCAACTGGATGAACTTGTTCTTGGACATTGATGGCGATATGAAGAACGGCTGGGGCGGTTACGATCTCGTCCTCAACCGTGACCGCGACTCCTTTGCTGTCAAAGTAGAGAAATTTGTGAACAATGCTTGGAATTTTGAGGCTGTGGGTGAGGCGCTTTACGCCATCGACGGTCAATATATGACTGTGAAACTTTCCAAGGCCATGATCGGCGTGAGTGGAACCATGAAGGATCTGAAGTTCAAGTGGGCAGACAACTCCGTGGATAACGGTGACCTCATGGCCTTTATGGATCTTGGCGATACTGCTCCCGATAACCGTTTTTCTTTCGCTTATGTAGCTGAAAGCTGTGAAACGCTGGAAGAAAACTACACCTTGCAGTATGTCTTTGAAGCCCACGATGGTAAGCCGGGCGGAGAGCTGACGATTCCTGTACCCACCCCTGAAAAGACCATTGTTGACATTATGGCACTTCATGATTTTGAAAGCTTCACTACCGGCGCTTCTGTGGAAAAGGGCACCTTCGGTGAGGTATTCCAGATCGCCAAGGGTACGCCTAACTGCTACGCAAACGTTAAGAAGGGTGATAACGGCAACTATGCCGAAATGTCAGGCTATGTAGATCTCCGTACATGGGAAGATGTGAAAGGCGCATACAACTTCGTGGTTGACCTCAAGATGATCGACTACGGTAATACCTACGTCTTTCTCCGAGGTGAAATGCCAGGTATCTATAAGCCCTATAATCCGGCCCAGTCTGCCGCCGCCCATCAGGAGGTATACACCACTTTCAACTACTTTGAGTGGGACTGGTACGCCGAAAACGGTGGTAAAGGTTCTTCTTCTACTGCGGGTAGCGGCTTGGGCTTTGCACCCGAAAAGAATGGTCTTGCATATCATATCAAGAAATATGCTGCTGACGGTCTCCATATCGCTACTTCTCACGGCCAGATCCCCTATCCAGAAGGCTTTACCTTTACAGAGGGGGAGTTTATTAGTGTGAAATGTGAAGATAACGGCGAAGAAATCAAGATTTACCTTAATGATTTCTTGACCGCTACGGTACTTCTCTCAAATCCCGGTATCATTTATGAGACTGACGGAACAGGCCAGCAGTATTACGGTTTGGTAGAGGTGCTGGATGCTGCGGGCAAGAGTATTGTCAAGGTGGAAAACACTCGCCTCAACTCCTCTGGCTCTCAGATCGCTCTGGCCACCCGTGTGCAAAAGCTCCAATTTGATAATTTGGGTATTGGTTATTCCGAAGAAAGCTATGACGGTTCTAATGTTGCGTCTGTTTCGCTGAATTATGAGAAGGCAACTACGGGCTGGAGCCCCGATCATCGCTTGTTAGATGTACTTCTCTCTAAAACCTCCGATGATCCCGGAACCGAAACCAAACCTGCTGATAGCGAACACGGAGCAGAAACAATACCGGAAACTTCGGCAACTACCCAAGAAATGCCCGGAAGCAATGAACCCGATAGTGGTTGCGGTTCTACTATTTTGTCGGCTTGCTGTATGACCCTGGCCATGGCTGCCGTCATGCTTCTGAAAAAGAAAAAAGTGCAGTGATTCGCTGCGCAAAATTCCAAAGAGCATCATAATTTACCCTCTCCCGCCTTTCTTAGCCGGAGAGGGTATTTTTTACTGATATGTCGCGAATTGTGCTTTTGAACAAAGCTCTATGAGATTGACAAATCTCCTTTTGTGTGATATAATGATGATATCATTCAATCAGATTTTCAACAAGGAGCTTTTCATGCAGATATATACTCAAGAAGCATTGGCAACGCAGCTTCAAAAAATTTTCGCAGGCCATCGCCCGCGCGTAATCTACGATGTTACTGACAAAGGTGAGAACATCATGGAGTTCCTCATTGAAAACCCCCATAATCCTCGGTTTTCCATTGTGTTTCAAGCCCAAGGCAGGCATCAGCAAGTAGACGTATGTACATTGCGGTTTGGCCAGGCGGAGATCAAAGGAATGATGGAACCCGAAATGGTTCCATCAGCGATTACTACGATTTTGAATGACGAACTGGTAGCCATCGTACAATATAAAAACGATGAAGCCTACGACAATCGTCGCTCGATTCCCAACTTAGAATGGCTGTATCAGCTCACCGATGACGAAGACGACGACAGCACGGCTTTGGAAAAGATGAAACAAAAGCTCTCCGCGCCGCCATCTTTTTTCGATAAGCTGAGGGGAAATATGATTGGGATTTTTGAGATTTTTTCTTGGAGTAGCTCGGAGATCATCAAGCGATAACGCACAAAAAGCCTCTGCTATTCAACATATACCGAAAGGATGAACTGTATGAAACTGACTTTTTTGGGCACCGGTGCGGCCGATTGGGATATCAATGCCTACCGCCCCGATGTTTTCTTCCGCCGAAACTCCTCCGCTCTTGTCAATGATGATCTGATCATTGATCCCGGCCCACATATCTTTCATTTTGCTCGACATAATGATATGCCGGATATGTTCAAAAACGTGAAAAACCTTATCGTCACCCATTCTCACGGAGATCATTTTGATCCATGGACGGTGGCCGAGCTTTGCCGTATGTACGGATGCACCTTATGGGCAGACAAGGTCTGTATAGACAAGCTTCGGCTCTTAGTAGGCGAGCGGGCAGCTTCATTTGTTAATTTTCGAGAAACCCTCATTAATCTGGACTACAAAGTAGGAAATTACACGGTTACCCCTCTGCGCGCTAACCATGCTACCGAGCTTCCCGATGAGACGCCGCGCATTTATTTGGTGCAGGAGAGTGACAGAATCCTTTTCTATGGATGTGACTCTTCTTGGATTCCCACAATCTCTTGGAACATCATCCGCGAAAAGCCTGTCAATGCTATGGTCATGGAGCTGACCTGCGGCGAAACGGCTACCTACGATTGGCGAATCTTTGAACATAATACGCCCGAGATGCTGGATATTATGCTGACCATGTTTCGTAAATATAATCGTTTCGCCCCTGACGTAAAATATTATGTGTCTCACATGGCAAGAACGCTGCACACTGATCATGATACGTTAGTGAAATATCTAGAGCCCAAGGGCGTAACACCCGCTTACGACGGCATGACCATTGAAATCTAAAATCCATATATAAAGGAGAGCAACCATGGCCGAAAAGATTTTAAACGTAACCGTATGGAACGAATTCCGCCACGAGCGTCTGGAGGAGGCTTGCAAAGCCATTTATCCCGACGGTATTCACGGACTTATTAAGTCCTTCCTCGATCCCGATCCTACTCTGAGCGTGCGTCTGGCCGCATTGGATGACCCCGGTCAGGGACTGCCAGACGACATTCTAAACAGCACCGACGTACTCCTTTGGTGGGGGCACATGGCGCATCATGAGGTAGATGACGCTTTGGTTGAGCGTATCCGTCAGCGCGTATACACGGGCAAGATGGGGCTTATTGTGCTTCACTCGGGTCATCATTCCAAGGTGTTCAAGCAGGTGGTGGGCACCAACGGCAATCTGTCTTGGGGACGAGATCAAAACGAGATCATGTGGAATCTCCTACCCGCCCATCCCATTGCCGCAGGAATCCCTGATCATTTTGAGCTCTTTGAAGAGCTGTATTGTGAGCCTTTCTATGTACCTCAACCCGACGAGCTGGTCTTTGGCGGTTGGTTCGAGGACGGTTTCATTTTCCGCGCGGGTCTGTGCTACTACCGTGGTGCCGGCAAGGTGTTTTACTTCCAGCCCGGCCACGAATTCTGCCGCTCCTTCTATAATCCCTACGTTCAGCGCATCATTCAAAACGCTGTGAAATGGGCTGCTCCCAACGAGATCGTGTATCCCATTGAAAATGGCTGCCCTTGCATCCAATATAAGCTCTCTGACAAGTTTAACGTATAAGTAATGAAAAAAGTCTCGCAGGAAGCGATTTCTGCAAGACTTTTTTATTCCTTATTTTGAGACGCACCGATATGCACAACTCCCGTGCCGTAAACGGTCAATATCACACTTTTTTCGTTATCGGATATAGCACGAATAATATAGATAAAGGAGTCTTCATAGTTATCGCTTACATATTTCGGCTCACCAAACGCCGAAAGAAGTTTTCCTTCCGCTATTGCGGCATCTTCCTGTGAGTTCATTTCACCGAAATCCATCAAATACGAGCTTCCGGTAATCAAGTCCATATCTTATATAGCTTCAAATTTAAAATTCATTGTTTTACCTCCCCAATGATAAATTCAAAGTGTTGTCAGCGAGATAGAGAAAACCCCGAAAACCCTTGTAAAATAAAGGCTTTCGGGATTTCTTGGTATTATTCCCACTCGAAAGTACCCCTTTAATATGGGTTATATTTGGGGCGTTTTAGTGCGTTTTTACGGCTGGTTTTGCTTTGTTTTATCTCATTTATCCTCATTATACCGCCAAAGTGTTGTCAAAAGTGTTGTCAATAATTATGCTTCCAAAATCAATTTCCATAATAGTGATTCATAA
This sequence comes from Oscillospiraceae bacterium, assembly GCA_015064015.1. GTDB lineage: Bacteria > Bacillota > Clostridia > Oscillospirales > CAG-272 > CAMEON01. Next base: position 9,646 of record SVTB01000091.1, read on the forward strand.
TTATTTCTTCAACCTTATCGAAGTGTGGATATATCTCATCTAATGACTTATAATTTACAAACACATCGTACAAGTCTTTCATCCAAGGATTGCTGTTTGTCAATTCACATATAAAGTCCGAGTTAAAAGTTTCTGGATATAAGTATTGCCAAACCGCTATTCTGCCCAGAAAATGTGCGATTACATACATTTGCCTGTCGGGATCCTGTGTTGCACCAACTTCTTGAACTAAATAATTTATATGATAAGGAAGTTCTGTGTTCAAAATATGGTCTATATGCGATATATCCTTGAAATTTTCAAGAGTATATTTTCTTAAAAAATAGTGCCCAATTGCTCTGGCATGAAATTCAGTCCAATATAGGAAAATCCTATGTAAATCGTATTC
>SVTB01000092.1 GCA_015064015.1 Oscillospiraceae bacterium
ACGAGAAAGTTTGCTCCCGGTGAGAAGATGCAAACCGAGCTTGTAAAATACCGTGCCTGCGGCATCGTGTTCCTTTTGATGAACCTCGCACTTGCTCTGATCATCTTCTTTATGGTCTATTGGAACAGAACCTTCGAGCATCATATGATCACGGCAATTGCGATGGCAGCTTACACCTTTACGGCACTCACAACGGCGATCGTCAACGTCATAAAATACAGGAAGTATAACAGTCCCGTCTACTCGGCATCAAAGGTGATCAGTCTTGCGGCGGCTCTGGTGTCGATGCTGACACTTGAATCAACGATGCTCACGACCTTCGGTGACGGAACGATGACAGCTACTACCCAGAAATGGATGCTCGGAGCAACGGGTGGCGCCATTTCCGTACTGATCGTTGCCACGGCAATTTATATGATAGTCATCGGCACAAAGAAACTCAAAATATTAAAATCAGAGGTTGAAAATGGATAATAACAATCAAGAAAAAAGCGGATTTACTTACACCTACTCCGCCCAAGATCAGACGGAGCTGAAGCGCATCCGCAATAAATATACAGCTCCGACAGAAACCGAGGACAAGATGACTCGCTTGCGTCGCCTTGATGCAAGTGTTACACAGACGGCACAGATCACTGCACTCGTGTGCGGTATCATAGGCGCGCTCATTCTCGGCTTTGGAATGAGCCTTATCATGACGGAGCTTGCCGAAATTCTCGGATTGAACGGCGACATGGCTACGATCACCGGCATTATTACAGGCGTTTTCGGCGGCGTTCTTGCAAGCCTTGCTTATCCGATCTACAACGTCATCGTTAGAGCAAAGCGCAAGAAACTTGCGCCGGAGATCCTTCGTCTCACCGACGAGCTTATGAAATGATGTGTGAAAATATAGCTCATTTGTAAGCCCTTCGCTTCATCGCGAAGGGCTTTTTACATTTTTCTTGAGATTTTTTCCAAACCTACTGATAAGGCGGGTTCTGAGCGGCAGTCTTTTCGGCACAAAAGCAAGGACGAATAGCGTAGTCACGATCCACCTCAGGGAACTTGGGAATGGCCTTGTACTTAACATGGCTTTCCACGGCGGTGGGCGACCGGGGAAGTTGGTCACATAAACAGCAATTTATATAGCGCTCTTCCCTTCATCCACTGCAACCAAGGAAAAAAACAAAAATTCTTGACAACCGTATCCAAATGTGGTATAATACACCTGCGACACAATTTCATATTTTTTCCCTAAGTGTACATTTTACTATAGGTAAAAATGTACGCTCTCTTTTCTATACCTTTGTGTATACTTGGGGAATGAAATTGTGTCGCAGCAATCGGAGTGGTGCATTTTTCGGTGCGTAGCTTCGGCTGCGCACTTTTTATTATAGGAGGCACACCATGAACTCGCTGATTGAAGAACTGTATCATTCCAACCTCAATCCTTGGTATGACCGAGGCGCCAACGGTGTTGAAAAAAAAGCCCTACACAACATGATGGAAAGTAAAAAGCGCTTGTTTGAAAGTTTAACAAACGAGCAAAGAGCACTCTTTTTGAGATATGAGTCTGCCTGCGAGGAGCTTGCCCACATACGTGAACCTGAAATTTTCAAAACCGGCTTTCAATTTGGCATACGCCTTTCTTTTGAAGGATTACAAACAGAAGAAAACCAGTAGAACACCTAAAAAGGACTGCCGCTTAAGCGGCAGTCCTTTTTGTATACAATCAGGAACGAATGGTGATACCGTACATTCTTTCCAGTCTCTTGAGAATCTTGGATGTGTAAGCATCCAATTGCTCTTGATCAAGAGCCTTATCACCGGGGGTGAAGGTCACCTTATAGGCCACGCTCTTGTGCCCCTCGGGTAGGTTCTTACCACGATAGACATCGAAGATCTTTACCTTGCTGACGGCAGGACAAGCGGCCTTGACGGCACGAACAATCTCACCGTTGGTGATCTCCTCGCGAGCTACGAAAGCGTAGTCACGATCCACCTCAGGGAACTTGGGAATGGCCTTGTACTTAACATGGCTCTCCACAGCAGCGGCAAAGGGAGCAAACTCCAAGTCACAGATAAAGGCAGATTTGCCGATCTCAAAGTCGGCGGTAACCTCATAGGACAACTTACCCATATAGCCGATGACCCGTCCGTTCAAAAGGATCTCGGCGGTCATACCGGGATGCAAGAAAGGCTTGGTTGCTTTACGGTACTCGAAATTCAGTTTGAAGGCATCTGCCAGCTTCTCGGTGATACCTTTGACAGTAAAGAAGGTCTCGTTCTCACCGTAAGCCCCCACGCAAACCATCATTTCTTCTACAGGACGGTCACCCTGACCCTTGGTAAATCTGCGGGCGATCTCAAAGAAGCGACCGCACTCGTTACCGCGCTTGGCGTTACGCGCCATGACCTGACAAAGGGTGGGAACCAAGGTGGTACGCATGATAGCATAATTGTCACTGAGGGGGTTCATGATAGAGACGATATCGTTTTCAAGGGCACCAGCAGGCATACGGAGCAGATCCAACTCTGCACGGGAATAGAAAGCGTAGCTGATGGTCTCAAAGCAACCTGCCTCAGCCAAGGTATCCTGCACCTTGTTGAAGATCTTCTGCTCGAAGGTGTAGCCGCCGCTGGTAACGTGGGCGTTCTCCATGAGCTTGGGGGTGATGTGATCATAGCCGTACATACGGATGACTTCCTCGGAAAGGTCGGGGTAGGATTCCACGTCCTCACGGTAGGCGGGAGCGGTGGCAGAGATTTTGTCACCATCCACGATCAACTCAAAATTAAGGCGAGACAGGATGCCGTTGATCTCCTCGACAGGCACCTGAATACCCAGCACGCGGTTGATGTCAGTATAGGTGGTGGTCACGGGCGTATTAGCCGTAGGTGCGCCACCGATATCAAATCGAGTGCAACCCACTTTACCGTATCCATATTCGCAAATGAGGTGCAAGGCACGATTCATGGCCAACTCGGTGGTGTAAGCGTCCACACCCTTGGAGAACTTAGCAGAGGAAGCGCTGCTCTGACCCAGCGCGCGAGAAGTCTTTCTTACGCTGTCACGGGCAAACTTAGCGGCCTCGAAAATGATGTCCTTGGTGGTCTCACGGATACCGCTGTTGAGACCGCCCATGACACCCGCGATACACACAGGCTCCTTGGCATCGCAGATAAGCAGATTATCGGTGGTCAGCTCAAAGACCTTCTCGTCCAGGGTCTGGATGGTCTCGCCTGCCTTTGCGCGGCGGACGATAATGGTATTGTCAGTGACGTGGTCGCAGTCAAAGGCGTGCATGGGCTGACCCAGCTCCACAAGGATGTAGTTGGTGATATCCACGATGCTGTTGATCGCGTTGTGACCGCACATCTTGAGGCGGCGGCGGATCAGCTCGGGGGATTTGCACACCACCACGTCCTTCACGTCGTGAGCGATGTAACGGGGGCAGAGATCGGCGTCCTCAACCGAGACGTGAATGGTCTCGTCTCGCTCGACCGACACAGTGTAATCCAAGGCCAAGGGCTTCAGCTCACGCTTGAAGTAAGCGGCCACCTCGCGGGCCAGACCGTAGACGGACTGACAATCGGGGCGGTTAGCGGTGATGGTCACATCATAGATCTCCTGATTCATGTCCAGTACGTCCTTGATGTCGGTGCCGGGAGCCACGGGGTCGTGGAGGATCAGGATGCCATTGACAGAGGCACCCTCATACCAATCGTCGTCGATCCCCAACTCCTGACCCGAGCAAAGCATACCGTAGGAAGGAACGCCGCGAAGCATACCGTTCTTGATCTTGATTCCGCCCGCAAGGGTGGAACCGTCCAAAGCAACGGGCACGTAATCGCCCACGGAAATGTTATGAGCACCCGTGACGATTTGAAGCTCAGAGCTGTACTCGCCTACATCCAACGTAACGATCTGCAGGTGATCGGAATTCTCATGGGGTACCAAGGTAAGGATCTTACCCACCACACAGCGGGAGATCTCACCGCCGAAATTCACGACCTCCTCTACCTCAAAACCACAGGAAAACAGACTCTTCTGCAAAACCTCGGTGGGGATGTCGGAAACGTTTACATATTCATTTAACCAACTGATAGGTAACAGCATAATCTACACCTCACTTCTTGAACTGGGACAGGATACGAGTGTCACCGTCGAACAGGATATGGATATTGTTGACACCGTACTTGAGCATGGAGATACGGTCAAGACCGAAGCCAAAGGCCAGCCCGGACCATTCATCGGGGTTCAGACCGCAATTTTCGATAACCTTGCGGTTGACAACGCCGCCGCCGAGAATTTCAATCCAACCCGTGCCCTTGCACAGGCTGCAGCCCTTGCCGCCGCACTCACAGCAGCTCACGTCCACTTCCACGCTGGGCTCGGTGAAGGGGAAGTAGGAGGGACGGAAGCGGGTCTTGGTGTCAGGGGTGAACATGGCCTTGGCCATAGTATCCAAAAGACCGTGGAGGTCGCAGAGAGATAGGTTCTTGTCAATGACAAGACCTTCCATCTGGTGGAACATGGGAGTGTGGGTAGCATCGTCGTCACAGCGGAACACACGGCCGGGCACCAGCACCTTGAAGGGGGGCTCCCAGGACTCCATCACGCGGATCTGACCGGGGGAGGTATGGGTGCGGAGCAAGAGATCGTCGTTGATATAGAAGGTGTCCTGCTTGTCTCTTGCGGGATGCTCCATGGGGGTATTGAGAGCAGTGAAGTTGTGATAGTCGTCCTCAATTTCGGGGCCCTCGTAGACCTTGAAGCCCAAGCCTCCGAATACGTCGATGAGCTGACGGCGCACAATGGTAACAGGGTTCAGACCGCCCACGGGCAGATCCTCACCGGGCATAGTCACATCTACGGCCTCACGGAGATATCTCTCCTCCAATTCTCTCTGCTTGACAGCAGATTCGGCAGCCTTAAATTGCTCCTCTGCCCAGCCGCGCAGGGCGTTGATGGCCTTACCCAAAGCGGGACGATCGGCGGGAGCGGCCTTACCCAACTCACGGGACAGCATGGTCACGCATCCACTCTTACCAAGGTATTCACCCCACAGGCGTGTCAAACCCTCAGAGCTTGACACACTCTCAAGATCAGCCGTCATTTTGCTTCTGATCTCTAAAATTTTTTCTTCTACCGATAGCATTTTTCTATCCTCCAATAAATATTTATAAAATAAAAATCCCGCCCCACAGTTAGGGACGAGATGCTCGCGGTACCACCCTATTTCAGAAGTTTTCCTTCTGCACTTTTTCTGTGTGCGTAGTGACGCACGGCATCCGACTTAACGCAGCATGGACCATCATCCTCTGCTTTTCGACGGAAGGCTCCCATACTGAAACTTCGGCACAATTCCACACAGGATGCTTCCAGCCCATGGCATCCCTTCTCTGTAGTGCTTTCAGGTGCGTACTCACGTATATTCACAGCCTAAACACAGCTATTATACACGGTTTTTCTCTATTTGTCAAGAGCAAATTATCATTTTGAGCAAGGAATCCTGCCCACTCACCAAAAGATTTGGCACAAAACACATTCCCACCACCATTCGTTAATACAATGTTCATGTTTATGTGTTACCATACTATATGGGGACTATTCTATCCCCCACGTGTTTTTTACATGAGGAGTTTATCAAACATGAATTTCAGATCCCGCATATCCAGATTCCTGTACGGTCGCTACGGCTCCGACCAGCTGTATAATTTTTTGTTTATTTTGCAAATTATTCTCCTGTTCGTCGGAATTGTCTTCTCTGCCCTTGGACAAATCAACGATATCTTTTCCTATTTGTCCTTTTTCCTCTATCTTACGGCATTTGCGCTGTTTGTCTGGACGCTGTTTCGCTGTCTATCTCGCAATATCATCAAGCGCCGTCAGGAAAACATGGCCTTCCTGCGCCTCAAATCCAAAATTTTCGGTCGTCGCAAGTCCACCCTTCCTATAGATACGGCCACCCACATTTTCCGTACCTGCCCTAAGTGTAAATCCACCCTTCGCCTGCCTCGCAAAGCGGGAAAGCACACCGTCAAATGCCCTCGCTGTCAGCACAGATTCAAGGTTAAAGTCAAATAATTTCCAGAAAGCCTCCGACAAAAGAGAGGCTTCTTTCACTTTTAAAGAAAATTATCAGGCTTACGACTTACAAATTCGCCTGTAGTACTTGAAAATCGTTTGTGATTGTGGTATACTGTAAAATGTATATTTATGATCATGAAAGGAGCGTTGTCGTGCCAGTTTCTCGCAAGCCTTCTTCGGGATTTTTGAAATCCCTCCCCTCTTACGACTATTTCGCGATTTTCTGCTTTGTCATCATGGCGGCAGGCTTTATCTTCCGCCTCCACTATACGCATCTAACCCCTTTTGATGTTTCCAAACACGATCTGGGCTATGTTACGGGACTCGCCTCCGACAAGTTGGGCTCAGGTCATTTGGGCTATATTGAATACATCGCAAGAGAGTGGGCGCTGCCGAATTTCAATCCCACCACCCGCTGGTCATTCTACAATCCCCCCCTCTTTCACACCGTATCAGCCATTCTACTGAGCTTTTTCCATATGCTGGGTATTCCCGATGCCAAAGCATGGGAGCTCGTGCAGTATCTTCCTTGCGTGGCCATCTTCCTGTCCGTCATTGGCATTTACAAAATTTTGAAGCTGTTTGAAATCAAAGGAGCTCCTTTGATCATTGGCACGGCGCTGGTTTCCTTCCACCCCACCCTATCCTATTTGTCTTTAGCGCTCAATAACGATGCTATGAGCTTTATGTTCACAGTCTGGGCTGTATATTTTGCCGTGTGCTGGTACCGCGAGCCCGAAAAAAAGACCATCGTATACCTCGCCTTGTGTATAGGTCTCGGCATGATGACCAAACTCACCGTAGCTTTGATTGCTCCCCCCGTGGCGTTGCTTTTCGCGGTTCGATTCTTTAAGGACAAAAAATGGATGGACTATATCAAGCAGTTTGCCCTTTTCTTGGGTATTTGTGTGCCCACGGGCCTTTTCTGGGGCATCCGTAACAAGTGGCTGTATGATATACCCATCACCTATGTTCAGTCTTTACCCGAAAATTCGGGACAGAACGTGTCGGGCTTCACCACGGCGGAGAGATTCGGCCTTCCCGCATGGTCAGACTTTGTTCGGCTGGACGGTTCTTGGTCCAAACCCACCCCCGACCACAATATTTGGTCTCAAACTCTCCGCACAGCGCTGTTCGATGACAACGCTCTGCTGTGGGAAACCGATGGTCAACGCCTGATGGGACAGATCCTTATGGTGCTCTCCCTCGCTCTCTTCTTTCTGCTGGCAGGCTTGACCGTTTGGGGTCTCATCCGAGGAAAAAAGCACCCCCCCCTGCTCCGCGGCTTTATAGGATTGGCCTGTCTCCTTTTGGTGGGTAATTTCGTAAAGTTCTGTATAGATTATCCCATGACCTGCACCATCCACTTCCGCTATATTGCTCCGCTTTTGCTCTACGGAAGCATGGGATTGGGATTCTGGTGGGAAAGCACCAAGAAAAAGCTCCCCTCCCGCATCCTTCTCACTGTTGTGGCTTTGGCCGTTGTATCCACCTGTGTGATTTCTACTATCCTGTACGCAGGTTGTCTGCCCGTACTTGAAGTCCCCGCGAAATAAAGAAAGGAATCGGAATAACATTTTCCGCCTGATATCATGAAAAAACAAGTCATCATCATTGGTGCCGGTCCTGCCGGTATCACCGCCGCCTTTGAGCTATTAAAAAAATCCGACGAATACCAAGTCGTCATTCTGGAGGAATCTCAAGAGATCGGCGGTATTTCCCGCACCGTCCGTCATGGCGGCAACCGTATGGACATCGGCGGCCACCGCTTCTTCTCCAAGGATGCCGAGGTCAATGCTTGGTGGGATGCCCTCATGCCCCGTCAAGGTGCGCCCGCATACGATGACAAGGTGCTTGGACGTGAAGTACCCCTTGCAAAAAATGGCCCCGATCCCGACGAATGCGACCGCGTCATGCTCACAAGAAACCGTGTGTCCCGCATTTACTACAAGAAAAAGTTTTTCGACTATCCCGTGAAGATGAACGCCAACACCATCAAAAACATGGGGCTTGGCACCACCATGAAGGCAGGATTCAGCTACCTTGGTTCCACCGTCAAAAAGCTTCCCGAGGATTCTCTGGAAAACTTCTATATCAACCGCTTCGGTCGCCAACTTTACTCCATGTTCTTTGAGGGCTATACCGAAAAGCTGTGGGGGCGCCATCCCAGCGAAATCTCTGCCGATTGGGGCGCTCAGCGCGTCAAAGGTCTTTCTATCCGCGCCGTATTGAAAGACATGGCCTCCAAGGCTTTCGGCAAAAAGCAGGAACAGGTGGAGACCTCCCTTATCGAGTCCTTCTCTTACCCCAAGCTGGGTCCCGGTCAACTGTGGGAAACTGCCGCTGCCGAGGTGGAGGCCATGGGCGGTGTGATTCTCAAGGGGTGCCATGTCCACGGCTTTGATGTGGCAGATGGGAATATCACCGGCGTTCACTATACCGAGACTGACGGCAAAACTTGCCGCATCGGCGCGGATATCGTTATCTCCTCCATGCCCGTCAAGGACTTAGTGGCAGGCCTGCCCAATGTTCCCGGGGATATCTCTTATATCGCGGAGGGGCTTCCCTACCGTGACTTTGTCACCGTGGGTCTCTTGGTGGACAAGCTGAATCTGGTCAATACCACGGATCTCAAAACCCTAAACAATATCGTTCCTGACTGTTGGATTTATGTTCAGGACACGGGTGTCAAGCTGGGGCGCATCCAGATCTTTAACAACTGGTCACCTTACATGGTGTGCGATCCTGAAAAGTATGTTTGGATCGGCCTGGAATATTTCTGTACTGAAGGTGACGATTACTGGAATATGTCCGAAGAGGCTTGGGTCAATCTCGGCGTGGCAGAGCTCATCAAAATGGGCGTGCTTTCCTCTCCCGACAATGTGCTGGACTCCCACAAGGAATGTGTGAAGAAGGCTTATCCCGCTTATTTTGACACCTACGATCAGATGGATCAGCTTGTTGAGTATCTAAACACCTATGAAAACCTATGGTGCGTAGGCCGTAATGGTCAGCACCGCTACAACAATATGGATCACTCCATGGCCACCTCTTTCGAGGCGGTCCGCGGCATTTTGGCGGGCAGCACCGATAAAACCGCCGTGTGGAGCGTGAACACCGAGAAGTCCTATCATGAGGAAAAGTCTGCCGAGGTCAGCGAAGAAATGGCTCCCACACCTGCCTCCGAGGATTTCCACGACGTGACCGTGAAGGAGATCCCTAAGAAGGAATACAAGCCTCCCATCACCATTGAATTGGGCAAGAAAAAAGTATCGAAAGAGGATAAAAAAGACTGATATGAAAGAGTTTTTTGCCCTTTTAAAGAAGGGACGCTTCAGAGCCATTTTCTTAGATCCCACCGATAACGGCTTTCTTCAGTTTTTCCGCTACCTCTTTGTGGGCGGCGTTGCCACGGTGGTGGATTGGTGTCTGTCCTTTGGGACGGAATGGCTGGTCAGCACCACCCTGCCCTCCATTCACGAGCAGATCGTATATATCATCGCCACCACGGTGGGCTTCGCGGGAGGCCTTACCACCAACTTTCTCCTGTCCCGCGCCTTTGTGTTCGGCACCAAGGAGGCTCGCGCCAAGACCAAGGGCGGCGAGTTCTTCGGTCACTTTTTGGTCGGTGCTATGGGTCTTGGGATGTCCTACCTCATTGTATGGGTGGGTACGTCCTTCATCCTAAAGGGCAACTATCCCGTGTTTCGCATCACCGCCACGGTCATCGTGTTCGTCTGGAACTATCTGGCGAGAAAGTTCTTTGTGTATAAAAAATGATGGACTTATCCCCTCCCCTGTGGAGGGGATATTTTGGGTTTAGAGTGTAAATTGTTGTTTAACTTACTAACTTTTCTCTCCTCGTCGAGAGAAAAGTTACAAAAGAGGCGCCGCTGAGGGATAGAACCTACGGTTCTCCCTCAGAA
>SVTB01000093.1 GCA_015064015.1 Oscillospiraceae bacterium
GCGGACACCCCATTTTTTGAGTGCGACACCCCACAAAAATCAAAAATCCACCCCAAAAACTGCTGTTTTGAAGTGGGTTCATTTTCTATCAATTTCTTCGTGGCAACACATATCGAGTGTTCATAACAGATTCAAGTTAAAATCAAATACGACTTTCCAGATATCCGCATACATCACCGACAGTTTCAAAGCGGACAAACTCGGTGAATCTAAATTTGAAAGCGTCTTCAATCTCCATGGACAGCATCATGAGAGCGAGGGAATCAAATCCCAAATCTTCAACGAGGCGTGTTTCTTCAGTCACCTTGGACATATCCACCTCTGGAAGTACCTTTTGTAATATGTTTTTCAGATTTTCCAGCATCATCATTCTCCTATTTTTTTGATGTATGATCTTCTTTTTTTATGTTGGCGGGACGTAAAATATTTCCATTGGGCTTGTACGGCAGTATTGGTTTCAAGATTTAAGTTGGTCTCGCACTTTTGCACTTTCCCGTCCGAAAGCATCTGCATAAGTCCTTCCAAAATCACCGCGTTAATGCCTGTATTTTGATATTCGGGTCGAATTGCCACCAAGCCCAAGTCAATGGTTGTAGGAAAAGCAACTGCCTGCATGAGTTTTAGGAGGGTGCCGGGAGTCAGGCGTCCACCGCTTTTTTTAAGAGCACGTCCGATGCTCGGGAAGCAGAGACCGAAGCCAACCACCCGCTCGTTTTCATCACAAATGAAGATGAGATATTTTTTGTTAACGATCATCATAAACTGGCCAATCAACTCATCCTGCTCTTTACGTGACAAGGGAACAGTACCGTACAAATGCCGATAGCAAATATCCAGGCACTCAAAGAAGCCGTCTCTGTAAGTATCAATATACTTCTTTTTAGACATTTGAGTGGATGCGATATGCAGATGATTCATCTCCAGAGTGCGTTTGGCCACTCGGGAAAGCATTTCATTCCGCTTTTCCGGCATTTGCAGTTCGTATTCCAGCCAATCCACATCCTTCTTGTATCCGGCCGCTTCAATGAGCGCGGGATAATAGGCATAATTATATTGCTCTTCAAATGTGGAATCCTCGTCAAAGCCTTCGATTAAAAGACCTTCGCGATCCATGTCGTTATAGCCCAACGGTCCGCAGACCTCGGTCATTCCATGCTCTCGAGCCCAATGCTCTACGGCAGAAAACAAGGCTCCCGATACCTCCGCATCTTCATCGCACACGTCGAAGCGGGTAAACCGCGCCTGTGTGGTTTGATGCAGGCTATTATACTGCTTTTGGATGATACCCTGAATTCTACCAACCACATTTCCGTCTCTGAAGGCGAGATAGAAAATTGCCTCCGCATTTGGGGTGTTGCCGCCCGAGGTAACCAGCTTGATTTCGTCACTATACAGGGGAGGAACAAAGTAGGGGCATTTTTTGTATATCTTCAGGGGAAGCTCTACAAAGGCCTTGGCGTCCTTTTTTGTTTTGACCTCTCTGATTTCTATCATATTAGTCCTCCAACGGCTCATCTTCCCGACGCAGGAAAGCAAGACCGTATCCTGCCAGCCAAGGGCCGTTGTGACATCCACTGACAGGGGACATAATGACCGCCTCGTGGTTGGTTTGAACGTCATATTTGGGCTCAATGGTACGGAGCAACTCGATCAGCGACGGGCCTGTGTAAATATGCCACAGGAGATAATCATCTGGAGAACGATCGCCAATCTCCTCTTTTAAAAGCTCGCAAGTTCGCGCCAATGCCTTTTTCTGGGTACGGACGCTTTCCAAGGGAACGATCTCTCCCTCTCGAGAGAAGTGAATCACAGGACATATATTGAGCATCTGACCCATGAACGCCTTACCTCCCTTAAGTCTTCCGTTGTAGATGAGATAGTCTAATTTACCATCTACACCAATGAAGGTTTGGTGTTTCATCATCCAGCGGATCTCACGGAGAATCTCCTCCGCCGTCATGCCCTTCTCTGCAAATTCAGCCGCCTTAATGGCCAAAAGGCCTTCACCGAAGCAGGTGATTTTGGTGTCGATCACATGAATCTTCAGACGCTCCTTGTATTCTTCGGCAATCAGGCATATTTTATTATAGGTACCACCCAAAGCAGATGACAGCACAAAGACCATGGCTTCTTCATAGCCTTGTGCCAGCGCATTGTCAAAGGCTGCGCGAATCTCTTCGGTGTCAGGCATTCCCGTTGTCGGCAGATGGTTTTTAGGATCCTCAATGGTTTCCAACTGTTGATAAAATTCCACCGGGTCAAGATCTAATCCTTCCCTATATTCTTTGCCATTAAAAAACACATGGATACGAATGATGTCAATACCCAAATTGCGGTAACGTTCGGGGGCGTATTCGATACAGCCCGTAGATGTACACATGATTTTAATTTTAGACATGAGTGCCTCCTTAAATATGATTCCTTAAATATGATTTTGAGCGGCATCAAATACCGCTTGATTTCGTGACATATTCAAGAGCATCCCTGCGGTATTGACCACCGCATCGGGGCCTGCATTGCCTCTGGCCTTAATGACGGGCTTTTCCACGCCAAGGATGATACCGCCGCCCAAAGAACCAATGTCGTATATGCTCATGAGATGAGAAGCCAGCGTTTTAATCTCGCCGCTACCTGTTTTATAAGCGTACTTCATGATATCCGTGATGATACGGGTAGCAGTCCCCTCGGTAACCTTGAGCACCTGATTCCCCGCAAAGCCGTCACAAACCAGTACATCGCATTTGCCGGACAGAGCCTCATTACCTTCGATGTTGCCCACAAAGCACAGGCTGTCGTCTTGCGCCAAAATCACATGGGTTTCTTTGACCAATTTATTTCCCTTGGAGGATTCGGCACCGTTGGAAAGCAGGCCGATCTTGGGGGATACAAGACCATACATATCCCGCATGAAGTCAGAACCCAAGCGGGCAAAATGATGGAGCACGGGAGGGGTACAATCCACCGTGGCGCCCGTATCTACAAGGCAGGTAAAACCGCCGCTTTGGGCAGGTAAAACTGCGGCCAATGCGGGACGGACACGGTTTTTCCCCGAAAGGTAGCGCATAGCACCGGCGAGAAGTACACCGGTGTTACCCGTAGTAATCAAACCAAACAACTCTTTCCTTTCGGACAGGGCTTGCAAGGCCTTGAGCATGGAAGAATCCTGCTTTTGGAAGAGCGCTTCCGCAGGGGAATCGTGGTTGGTGATCTCCTCTGCCGCGTGGAGAATCTCCAGACGCTCCGAGGGCATGGACAAGCTTGCGCAAAGCGTGTCTATCTCCTGCTGATCTCCCACCAACACAATGCCTAACTCAGGATATTTATCCAACGCAGCAGCGGCACCGGCCACCATTGCAGAGGCTCCTTTGTCACCGCCTCTGGTATCAATGACGATTTTGGTCAACTGATTCATGTTAATCTCCATTCTGCCGCCTAACGGCGGCGTAGCTAAATGATCAAATTCGATTATTCTATGGCTACGAGGTAGTCATATACCTCCTGACCACCCTCATATACCACGATCTCACAATCCTCACAGATTTCCTTCAGTGTCTCTGTCAATGTAGCTCGTGCCTCGGCCGAAACGGATTTTCCGGTGAAGAGAGTCACGATCTCACACAAATCGGTGTCAAGTCTACCCAAGAGTTTCAGGACCGCCTCCTCGGGCGTTGCGGCTACGCCTAAGAGATTTCCGTCTCCCATGGCCATGTATTCTCCTTGTCGGATCACTGTCCCATCGATAACGGCATCCCGCACGGCGACGGTAATTTCCCCTCCCTGCACGCCTCGGGCAGCGCCTTCGGCGCTCTTCACCAACGCGTCCATATCTCGAATACCGGGAGTAATGACCGACAAGGCGCTATATCCCTCCATGAGATTGCGGGTTTCCAAAACGTACACCTTAGCGTCGGTATACATCTCTGCTGCCCGTCGTGCGGCTAGGAGAATATTCTTATTGTTGGGCAATACCAGAATGTTGGGAGTATCACACGCCTTAAAAGCATCCAGAAAATCGCTGACAGCAGGATTTGCGGTTTGTCCGCCGGAAACGATGCGGTCGGCACCCAGTTGCTCAAAAAGCGCCGTCATTCCCTCACCTGACGCAACTGCCACCACCGAAAAACTTTTATGGTTCTTTTTCTTTGAGGTTTCTGTATGTCCTAAGGACATATTTTCAATCTTAACAGACAAAAACTCGCCGTAGTCTTGCATCTTATTCAAAATCTTTCCCGGATGGAAGGTATGTACGTGTACCTTGAGGATATCCTCCTGCAAATAGGCCACCACACTTTCTCCCTGCAAGGCCTGCAGATCATTGAGCACTCTCCCGATATCAAAAGTATCAGGATCTACTTTGGCAGTCATCAGGCGCAAAAGAAATTCGGTACAGTATCCGAACTCCAAAACGCTGTCACGCGTAAAGCGGTCGATATCGAGAGACGAGCTGTCCTTTTCTGATGTGGCGGACAGCGTGCCCTCGGGCATATGTCCCGTCAGGGCTTGGTACATTCCCTCGGCGATATAGCAGTAGCCTGCCGCACCGGAATCTATCACGTCGGCCTCGGACAACACCGACAGCCGCTCCTTGGTAGTAGCCAAAGAACGGCGAGCTTCATCAATATGCAGCTTAAAAAAGTCTTCAACGCAGGAATTTTCATTGATGCGGGCGGCCGCGTACTCGGTGCTTTCACGAAACACCGTTAAAATCGTTCCTTCTGTGGGATTACGGACGGCGGCGTAGGATTTTCGGATGCCGTTGCGGTACGCTTCGGCCAAGCGTTTGGCATCGGCACAATCACAAGTGCCCAATCCTTCGCTGATACCCGCAAAAATCTGTGAAAGAATCACACCGGAATTTCCCCGTGCGGAAAGAAGCACCCCGCGGGAAAAGGCTGTCATATAATGCTCCAGGCTGGCATCGTCTCCCTCGGGAATCTTTTCGATACCTCCTTGCAGGGTTCGAAGCATATTAGTGCCTGTGTCACCGTCAGCCACAGGAAAAACATTCAGGGCGTTTAACTCATCAGCGTGAGCCGCCAAAGAGACAGCTCCGCCCAAAAGCATTTGGCCATAGCATTTACCGTCAATTGTTTGAATACTCATGTTGTCTTTGTCAGAGCAGAGTTCTCTGCTTTCCTTTCGAAATATTTTGTCTTACACATATATTTTCGTCTCTGACCCAGGATTTCGACAAAATTATACAAAAGAAATCTAAACTGAAACTAAACAAGGTCGAGGCATTGCCTCGACCTTACATAATTATATGCTCCCCGCAATTCATATTTGCTTCAGAGGAAGTCTTACGGTAAAAGTAATACGGTTCCCTTCACAAGTAGCCGACACCTCTCCGTTGTGCAAGACCACGATACGCTTCACGATGGCAAGGCCAATACCGTTGCCACCCGTGGCATGAGATTCGTCTGCCTGATAGAACTTATTGAAAAGCTTATTCAGCTTTTCCTCCGGAAGTTCTTCACCTGTGTTACTCACGCAAATGTCCAAATATCCTTCCCCCTCCGTGATGCTTAGGGCTACTGTGCCTCCGTGGGGAGAGAATTTAATGGCATTATCCACGAGGTTGATCCACACCTGTTTGAGTAGCTCTTCGTTAGCCTCCAAGGAATATTCATTGAAATCCAACTGGAGGTCAATTTCCTTTTCAGTCCACCTCCCTTCCAAAAGAAGGAGAGCTGAACGGATCTGCTCAGACACGTTAAAAACCGATACGTCGGTGAGGATATTTTGGTTTTCCACCTTGGTTAAAAACAGCACATTGGTAGCCATGGTAGAAAGGCGCAAGGATTCTTCTTCAATGGATTTGAGATACAGAGTCTTTTGCTCTTCTGTCAGGTTGCCCTTGGTCAAAAGGCGGGCAAGCCCTGTGATGGAAACAATGGGGGTTTTAAACTCATGGGAAAGGTTATTGATGAAATCATTTCGTAAAAGTTCTGTATTTTCCAGCTCCGCCGCCATTTTGTTAAAGCTGGTGGATATCTCCTGAAAGGCAGGATGAGTGGATAGAATACTGCCAAACTCCAAACGAGCCTTAAAGTCTCCGGCGGCAAGACGGTTCATTTTATTGATAAGACTATTGATGGGCTTGAGGGGGATCTTACCGCTGAAAAAGGCAATGACACCGCCGATCACCAAGCTGATTACCGATATGCACGCAATAACGTATCCCAAATGGAGGTTTCCGTAGGCATCCATGATGATTTCTGTTTGCGCAAAAATATACAACGCCAAAATCGCCATTCCAATCGCCGCTACCAAAATGAAAAATACGAACAGGGCCAACATGATGGTCAGGGATGTACGGGAGGTACGTTCCTTGATTCTTTGAAAATTCGTATTGAGATGAGGCAGTTTTTTCATAGCTTTTTCACCGCCTTATAACCAAGCCCTCTGACGGACTCTATGTTGAATTCCGGCCAGCCCTCAAATCTTCTGCGAAGCCTTCCAATGTGCACCGTCACTGTCTCCCAGCCGGTTTCGCTGTCAGCCCCCCAAATCTCATCCATGAGTTGAATACGGGTAAAGATTTTTCCGGGATAAGATAATAGCTTATACAAAAGTAAAAATTCCTTTTGCGGAAGTTCATGAACTTCGCCATTGCGGGAAACGGTCAAGGAGTCATAGTCCAGCACCACTTCTCCCATAACGATCTTTCTCTCGTTGGCAATTTGGGCGCGGCGCAGAAGCGCTTTGATGCGAAAAAGCATTTCTTCGTCGTCGATGGGCTTGGTGATATAATCATCCGTGCCTACCTCAAAGCCGCGATGCTTATCCGTCGGCAGCTGCTTGGCAGACACCATCAGGATAGGGAGATTGTTCTGGGTTTCCCTCAAAATCCTTGTAAACTCATAGCCGTCCATTTGAGGCATCATGACGTCAAGCACCACGAGATCAATACACTCTTTGTCCATCAATGTCAACGCGTTTACACCGTTTTCGGCTGTACTGACAATATAGCCTGCTCCTTCTAAGACGCCACGAAGATACAGACGGGTATTTTTGTCGTCATCCACCACCATGATATGTACCATGCTACAACCTCCTTACGTATGGATTCGTATGTCTAAATGCCCCACCACAGCTCGATGATATACAGCAACACCAGATGGGCGGGATAGAAAATATAAAACAAATACTTCAGCTTAGCCTTGCCACGCTGACCGTTATATGCAGCAAGGAGAGGAAGCGCCAAAAGCGCAAACCATTTCAATTCGCCGTACAGAATTCCACGAAGTAAAAGGATCACCGCAGTAGCAGCCAGTCTTTTCCATTTCCCGGGGATATAGTACACCGCTACGGGTAAAAGAATTCCCCAAAAGCCGTAGTCAATCACAAAGCCTTGATCCTCCCACAGGAAGGGTGCTACCAAGGAAAGGAAGATAACCCCGGACAGAGATATCAGCATCACCGCACAGGTAGCGAGGCTTTTATGGGCGATAAAGCTGTCGATGGCAAAAATCACCGCGACAGAGAGTGAAAAAGTTACCAAAATATTTTGATAAAGAGATCCCTGTGCGAAGAAATACACAGCCTGAATACCTACAGCCATTACAGATATAAGGCTCAAATATTTTCCACGATGTTTGGTATAACGACAGCCCTCGGCGATCATATAGGCAAAGATGGGAAAGGCCAATCGCCCCGCCACGCGCAAAAACTCCAGTTGTGGAAACAACAACAGTCCCGCGTGGTCCATGAGCATAGACAACATGGCGATGATTTTTAATTGATTGTTGGTAAGTCCTTTGAATTTCGTCATGGCTTCAAGATTCAGCCACCGTAGCGATGATATTTTTAAAATCATCTGTATAAGGAATGGCAGGCGGAGACAAAAGCTCGTCAAAAAGTGTCTCTCCTATGTAAGCTCTGGACTCGGCCACACGCTCCGCTTCCCGATCTGTCTCCATATCCCGAATCGCAAAACAGACTTTTTTGTAATCACCCGGAATGATGAAGAGGTGTTCATCATCGGCATACCCCTTTTCATAGCGCAAACCAAGGCACAGACCGCTTTCATCGCCCAGAGGCATATCGGCATAGCGATTGATAATAAATTGGTCGATTTGCGGACAATTTCTCATTTTTTGGTACATCAAGGTAAACGCGGCGGCCCCCTTATTTTCGGTTTCGGGGTCATTTTTATCGGTGTTGAAACCCTGCTCGTCGAAAATTACGCGGCGGGAGATGCCTCTGTAAGAAAACTCAGGAAGATTCACCACAGCCTGCCACACCTCTAAGTTTTTCATGGTAATGCGGGGGCTATCAAAAGAAAACTGCGCAGTTTCGTCATGATAAAAGTCAGGGCGGAAAAGATTTTCAGGATAAGGATGTGCCGAAATGCCCCAAAAGAAATCTCCGTCTCGCTGTGTAAACGCGGCAAGGTATGCAAGACATTCCTTGGCAGGATAATAACGAAGCTCATCCGGCTTGTAGCGCATGGCGAAATGGTGGTCAAAGGAAATATGCGTGCGGTGGCAAGCGTTATATTTCCGTCCGATGAGATAGGCAAGCCGCAGTTGCAGCGCATACTCCTCCATATAGTCACGGCAAGTCATAGCACCGCAGTTGTGCCATGTGGCCTGAGAGTTGATTTCGTTGCCCACGTCCATAACCCAAGCACAGAAGAGAGGGCTTTCCGGGTTGGCGTATCTGGCGCAAAGAAAGTCTACGCAAGCGCAATACATATCAAGCCCCGCCTCGGTACGCAGATTGAACGCGCTCATCTGCTCATTGAATCCTGTATCTTCATAATCGGGGTGGCCTATGACGCTGCGAAGGGTATCATCCGAGCCGCGAAGACGGTAACTAAAGCGATTGATAAACCGAACAAGGCAAGGGATGCCACGCCGGATGCAGGGCATCATGAGGTTATCATAAAGCTCCATGGTTTTTCGGTCAAAATAATAAGTCTTGCCGTTCCAGCGGTGCTCTATGGCATTATTCTCGGGAGAGAGGGTTTGGATCCATGTGCTATTGATCTCGGTCATCATACAGCCAAATCCCAAATAATCCATATCCTCAGGGGTGGACGTAACCCAGGTTCCCACAGGACGGGAAATAGCAGGCTCGGGAACAGACGGGGCAAAGTCCTCGGAAAAGTCGGTGACATATTTGACACCGTCCGTTAATTTGCCTTCCGAAGTTACCTCAAAGCGACAGGTCAGCAGGTCGATATCCCCGACGTAGCGAGGGAAGGTTAAGGTATTTCCCGTCCCTTTCGTCTTGGCAAGAATACGACCGGGATAGCCAGCGGCCGGGCCTTTTGCTCCAATGATCGGGACGCGAGCAACCGCCGTGGCAGTAGCGGAAGTACCCGAAAGGAACACTTTGATAAACGCTTTTTCTGCTATGATTTGATCAACTCTCATAGTGCCTCCAAAATTTCTGCTGCATTGGTATCGGGCTTGACCTTGGGCATGATCCGCTCGATGCAGCTATTCTCATCAATAACAAAGGTGGTACGCACCACACCGAAGCTCAATTTACCATAAAGCTTTTTCTCTTGCCAGACACCGTAGGCTTTGATCGCAACAAGATCGGGATCCGACAAAAGAATAAAGGGAAGGTTATATTTTTCCGCAAATTTAGTATGAGAGGAAATACTGTCTTTACTAATGCCGATCACCACCACATTCTTCTCACGGAAGGCATCATAGGCCTCCGCAAAAGCACAGGCCTGACGAGTACAGCCGGGGGTATTATCCCGAGGGTAGAAATAGAGGACAACTTTTTGGCCGCGAAAATCCGAAAGAGATACGGGAATTCCGTTTTTGTCACAGAGGGTAAAATTCGGTGCGGGGGTGCCTATGGTCAGCATGAGGGCCTCCTTTGAAGATAGATTAGAAAATGTGAATCGGAAAAATTGTTGTTTAACTTACTAACTTTTCTCTCCTCGTCGAGAGAAAAGTTACAAAAGAGGCGCCGCTGAGGGATAGAACCTACGGTTCTCCCTCAGAACCCAACTCCCATCGTGACGCACGCCGCCT
>SVTB01000094.1 GCA_015064015.1 Oscillospiraceae bacterium
CGGCGTGCGTCGCGATGGGAGTTGGGTTCTGAGGGAGAACCGTAGGTTCTATCCCTCAGCGGCGCCTCTTTTGTAACTTTTCTCTCGACGAGGAGAGAAAAGTTAGTAAGTTAAACAACAATTTACCTCTATAAATCTCCCTGCCCTTATGCCCTCAAGAAAAATCGCTCCACTGCAAATGCGGTGGAGCGATTTTGAATTTTATGATATTATTCTTCCGCATATTCGAAAGTGCAGTTACCCATGAGGTAATCATACATCTTCACGGCAAAGGCAGACTCGCGGAGATAATCCTCACCGATGTTCTCCAGAATATCCTCGCGGGTTGCCTGATAGTAGTCGCTGGCATAGTAGTCGATCCAATACTGAATCTCTTCTTCCAGTTCTTCCTCGGTCACGGTCTCCATGTTCTCCCACTCGGCAATGGCATGAACGATCATGTCCTTCTTTACCATAAGCTCGGCCATTTTGTTGACCTCTTCTTCCCAGTCAGAGCCCTCTTCAAAGCCCATATAGTAAACTGCGAACTCGCTGATGGTGGGATACAGCTTCAAAAACTCTTCCTTTCTATTACTGCTGGAGAAATATTCATAGGCAGAGGTCAGCTCGTTTTTGTAGGAAGCGATATAATAATCCAGCTCCATCTGAGGGAGGTTTTTGCAAACGGCCACCCCGGTCAGATAGGTCCACAGAGCGTCGGTCTTGGCAGCATTCACAGTTTCGGCGTTCTGCTCTTCCAGATAGGCGGGAAGGTATTCCTCCTCAAACTCATCAAGGAAGGACTGGTCAGTGACGTGAATCTTCTCGGACTTGTAGCCCAGCTTTTTCTCCACAAATTCGCGGTTGTACTCGGGCAGGGTGTACTGCACGGCAT
Source organism: Oscillospiraceae bacterium (assembly GCA_015064015.1). Taxonomy (GTDB): domain Bacteria; phylum Bacillota; class Clostridia; order Oscillospirales; family CAG-272; genus CAMEON01. The sequence continues at coordinate 875 of SVTB01000094.1, forward strand.
ACTCCACCACCACGTAGAAGATGGCATCCTTGCCGCCCAGCTTGTCATTGTAGCCCTCGGGGAAGGTCACGTGAACCTCGGCGGGCTTGTCCTTGGAGGTCTGGTTGGGAATGACACCCACGAGGCCGTCCTCAAAGCCGGGGATGAAGGAGCCGGAGCCCAGACCCAGGCCGGTGGGGGACTTGTCCTCCATGTTGGAGCCGCCCTCAAATTCCTCTCCGTCCACGGTGCCCTTATAGTAGATGTATGCGGTATCACCCAGCTTCAGGGGCTGATCGTAGACCTTGGTTTCTTCATTGACAGGCACGCGCTCCTGGAAAATAAGGTATTGCAAGTAATTCTGCACCTGCTCGTCGGTGATGCGCAGGCTGGAGGGGATGGTCAGCTTCATGTCGGAATAAACAGCTTTGTCGAGCGTGACGTCGGGGCCAACTTCGGCATCAAAATAATTGTAACGGGGCATTTCGGTAGCTGCCTCGGTGCTCTTTTCGGTGGAGGTGTCTTCTCCGGTACCGGTACCGGTGCCCGCCTCCCCTGTGGTATTTTCAACAGAAGTACCGGTGCCTGTATCGGTTTCATTCGGGGATTCGGTTTGGGTACAGGAAACAAAGACGGCCAAGCTCAGAAGGACGGCCGAAAGAATCAATAAAAGCTTGCTTTTTTTCATGGATATATCTCCGCTTCTTTAAAATCAGACGCGCCTATCACAGACAGCGTCACATAACTCTAATATCATACACTTTTTTACTCAAAAAATCAAGTAGTTTGGCCATAAATTCACAGAACTTTCAGTTATTCTTCGGGTTTCATGGGACGTTGATAAAATTATTTACGGTTTGTTCACAAAATGTCCCCCCGTTTCATGGTATCATGAAGATGATATTTAAAGAAGGAGTGCCTATGACCCCCCTTTCCTCTCACGAGATTCTCCGGCACCTCGGCAAAAACGCGAAGGATCTGCCGATTTTTGTTCACAACAGTCTGGATTCCACCAACACCGAGGCGCGGCGCCTTTTGACGCAAAATATACCCCGTCCTTTCTTGGTACTCGCCCGCACCCAAACTGCCGGACGGGGACGGTTGGGACGGAGCTTTCACTCCCCCTTGGACAGCGGCCTTTATATGACGGTCGCCTTTGATATGGCCGGCCCTCCTGAAAAAATTACTTCCGTTACCCCCACCGCCGCCGTGGCCACCGTTTTGGCCATCCAAGACGTTTGCGGCAAGCAGCCTAACATCAAATGGGTCAACGACCTTTATCTCCACGGCCGAAAGATTTGTGGTATTCTCACCGAGGCCGTGGCCTATGAGGGAGGATATCATGTCCTCGTGGGCATCGGTATCAATCTCACCACAAGTGAATTTCCCGAGGGTATGAGAAACCCGGCAGGCGCGTTACTTTCTCCCGACGATCCCCCCGTGGATCCCTCCCTTTTATGCGCCCGAATCATTCATCATCTTTTTGAATACTTAACCCCTTCAAATACCTCCGCCTGCCTTCAAGCCTACCGCCGACATCTCCTGCATATCGGTCAAAACGTGACCTGTACCCGTCATTTTTCAGATGACGGCGATCATTCCACCGACCTGAAGGGTGTCGTAGAGGGCGTAGACGACGACTACGGCCTGATACTCAGGCTGGACGACGGAACCCAAGAGATCCTCCGAGGCGGAGAAATCAGTCTTTCTGCCGCGTCATTTCATTACAAAAAGGAGTACATCCCATGAACGTATCCAATAACTCCCTCTCCAACCGCCGCTTGTATCTTCAAAACCTGTCTACCCTTATAGACTTTTCGGATATGGATGCCCTGTCTCACGTGTCCACGGAGGGCTGTGCATCTGTGTCGGTACAAGAACTGCCGCAGGACATTATTTCCATGGGTACCCATGGCCTCCGCACCACCGCCGCGCAAAAGAAAGAAGGCGGATTCGCGCACAGCCAAACCGTGACTTACACCTTTGAGAACGCCGTAAATCTCTCGGAGCGTCCCATGCTCACCTTTGCCCATTCGGCCTACGACGGTGACAGAGACAGTCTCTACTTTAAAGAGGTATCCGAAAACAAATATTTTGTAGAGCGTCCCGACCCTCTTCTTGTCAGCGAGTCTTACATGACCGTGACCCTTTCGGGAAAAGGCACTCAAGCCAGCCGTACCATGCAAGCCACCAACTACGGCTTCAACCGCTATTATGCCAATTTCGCGGGAGAAGAGCTCCTGTCCTGCGTGGAAGCGATCAGCTTTACCTACACCATCGAGGAGGCCGCCGAGGGGTGGCAGGGTGTGTGCAAGCTGGACACCGTCCGCGCGGGCATGGCGGTGGACTTCACCTTTGGCGGCGGTGGTATGGAGACGCTTTTCGAGGTGGAGAACGGTAATGTGATCCACCGAGACGGCGCGGTGATCTATGATTTCGATGCCGATAGCTCGTCTCTTACCTTTCCCGATCTCACTCACGCCGCCGACACGGTCTGCGACGTGTTCCTGCCTATCAAAAATACGGTGCTGTTCCGTCTCGAATCTCCCATGAACGAGCTGGACGTGACCCTGGCCTTTAAGACCGAGAACGAGGATTTTTATTCATCTGACAAGCAAAAGGATTTCACCTTGACGGGTCTTATCGAGGGCGCTACAGTTTATCTCAACTTGTCAGATCATCCCAAGGCCACGGGGCGTCTGACAGGCGTAAGGCTCATCCCTCATGCCGCGAACAACGGTACCCTGACCATCCGCAAGCTGGCCTTTGAGCAAGAAAAGCCTCTTCGCCCCGAGGCAGGTAAGTTTACCTCTTGTATAGCTGACACGACCAAGGAAGAGATTACCGTGACTTGCACCGTCAAGCCTGAATATGTTGGTCTGCCCCTGGAAATTTACGAGATCTTTCCCCACAATATCCACGAAAAGCCTTCTGAGCTGACCTTGCTGGCATCCGCCGAAGCCGCCGAAACGGTAAGCCTCTCCTTCCCCCTGTACGGCGAGCGGGTCTCCCGTGTGTCTGCTTGGTTTTTGGGTGTTGTCCGTACCACCGACGGCGGTTTCGTTTGCTTTGACAGCCGAACCAAGGTGGAAAACTGGCGGGATATCTGCACCCCCAATCCCCATCCCTTTGCGCTACCTTCCCGTGATTTTGTTGTCACGGATCCCTTCTTTGGCGCTAGAGGTGACGGCTTTACCAACGATACCACCGCCATCCAAAAGGCCTTGGATGCCGCCCGTGACGCAGGCGGCGGCCGCGTGGTGATCCCCGGAGATGCTTCTCTCCCGGGCAAGCGCTACCTTGTCACCAATCTCCGCCTTTACAGCCGCACCGAGCTTCACATTGAGGAAAACGCCATTCTGTGGCAATCCGATGACCTTCGACATTATGATATCCTGCCCCGTTTTGGTCACAACGTAGCCATGACAGGCATCAACTGGCCCGCCAACCATTCCTCGGGCAACTATCCCCTGCTCTATGCCTTCCGTGAGCATGAGATCAAGGTCACGGGCCCCGGCAGTATCCGTATGTGCGACACCGAAAGCTATAGCGAGGATGGTTATTTCCGCTTCATCGGTGACAACGTGTGCATCGGCTGCTGTGACAGAATGCACGTCTGTCCCGTGGGTATCATTGAATGTGAGGATATTGAAGTTACGGATCTGAATATCATCCGCTCCAGCGGTGTATATATGTGCCTTGCCTCCAACAAGCGGGGATATTTCGGCAATATCTATATGGATGAATCCAAATGTACGGGCGCTGACGGTATGTGGCCCAGCGGCTCTGACGGCATGATCTTCACCCGCATCCTGCTCAATAATAACGACGACGGTATCTGTATGTCCTCCAGCTACAACGACCCCCGCGATATGCTGTGGTATTACGCCTATCCCGGTTTGGTGAGAGGAACGAAGAACATAGAGCTGTCCCACTCCTGCTTCAACTGCTACACCTTCACCGCCAGCGCGGTCTCCTTCTGCACTTGGGGCACCAACGCCCCCGATCTGGAACGCCAAGAGGTCAAGCACATCAACATTTTTGATACCATTTTGGAAGGACGACTCTCCTTGGGCGGCTGGACGGATAATCCCTACTACGGCAAATTCCCATTTGATGGCTCGGAAACCGACGATTTCTCCCCGGTCAGCCACGTTACCATCAAGAATTGTCTCCTAAAAAGCCCCGCCGGGCTGGGTCTGCGCATCACCGACTGTGACAACGACTTCGGCTACCGCAGTCCTTCGGATTTTGAGTACGGCGATTTCCTCCGTCGTCCTGCCGAGCGCAACCCCAACTGGCGTGTGGGCCTGTCCAACTGGGGCTACGATAACCCCGAGGGTGTGGGACAGACGGAACTATACGGCGTGTCCTGCGCCTATATCAAACCCATGAGGGGTACTCCCGTCAATCTTTGGCAGGGATTGTATCTCACAGCGGGCGAGCATACCATGACCTTTACATATAAAGCTGCGGGACAGTTTGAAGCCTTCATTCGGCTCCCTTACGGAGAAACGCTGAAAGCAACCCCCATAGACGGCAGCGTGGGCGGCTATAGTGAAGGACATCCCTGGCTGAAAGGCAGCTTTACCTTCACCGTTCCTAAGGACGGTCTGTACCATTTGGGTATCCAAACCGATTTCAAGAAAACCATCGCCGTGTACGCCACGGATTTCCATGTCAATTAAAACCCAAAGGGTGTCTCCAATGCGAAACGCATGGGAGACACCCTCTTTCATTACTCAGATAACGGAACAACGGTAATTTGCTTGAGAATATGGAGATACGCTTCTTCCAAAGCATAAAGGGTGCTGATATGATACTGCCCTTGTGTCACGCCAAAAGCATATATGTCCTGCATAGCATACACATCAAACCCATAGAGCTCTTCTTCATCCACGTTTCGATCCTCCCACAAGAGCCAATCCAACTCGACCCGGCAGGTCATAAAATACTCCATGCCCCCCATTTCTTCCGAAGAATGAATATGAAACAGCACATAAGTTCGGGGGTTTCCGTAATTTTCCTTCACGTATTCATAAAAAGTACAAGGAAGACCGCAGTACCATCCCTCCTCAACACGAACCGAGGTAACACCGTTTTGCTCCGCTACGGGGAAAATGGAACTCTTTTCATCATTCCAGCGCTGCTCGGAAACTACCGAGAAGCTCTTTTCATAATATCCCGAATCCGTTGTAAAAGCTCTCTTGCCATGATAATATCCATCGGGATCTATCACGATGTTGGGATCCGAAACATTGCATTTCGGAAAGCCGTAGTCCAGCAGATCGCGAGGATCCGGCACCCTCACCCGTCCTTGCTCATCGGCATTCATTTTGAACAATATTTGTTGATAGAAGGACATCTCCCCTCCCAAAAGAAAATCTCTCAGTTCTTCTACCGATGCAAAGGTAGGCAAGGCAGGCTTTTCCTCTATATCAGATAGCGATATATCAAGCAACGTGCCGTCCCATCCGGGGAACGTCACATAAAACGCTTCCCCGTCTTGGATGACCTCATGCGGTTGAATCTCCATGGATATAGAGGGCTGAACACGGGGCGTCTCATAGGGCTCTACCAAGAAGGAGAGCAGAAAATCCTTGGTGATTTCAAAAGAGTCCCCGGCCACAGTTGAGCCTGCGCTCATCGTGACGTGATAATCCCACCCTTCTCGGTTTCCTCGGATATTGATTCTCCAAGGAATGGTATCGGAAACGCCGTACTCCAGTTGCTCGGCGGAGGTTTCCAGCAAATATTCCACACATCCGTAAATTTCCGTTCCCGTAGCTTCATCCACGCAGGAAATATGCACCGTTTTCCAACGACTGTTGGAAGAATGCTCCTCAAGGATCAAGCGGAAAGCCCGTCAATGATGGTTTCGGTACGGCTGTCGGCATCCTCTCCTTGGCTTTCCACCGTTCTTGCCGCCCAACCGGGTTCTCGCTGCCCTCGGCTCATAGCCATCATCATTTGACCCTCAATGCTCGGAATACTATAAAATATCGTATATTCTTTTCCGTACAGCTGAACCTCACGGATGGTAGCGCCCTCGGGAAGAACGGGTACCACCACGTCGGAGATATCAAATATCTCATACCCTAAGGTCGTAACCGGTAATGTGGACAAGCATCTCATCTGCTCCTCATCCAAATCTCCGTAGTAAAGAGACAGCACCATATCCTCCACACTTTCAAAGGACACGCAAGGTTCGATCATCCCGCCGTATACGTAATTTCCTTTGTAAAAATTCAGAAAATATCGAGAAACTCTCTTCTCCACAACGTACCACGGATTGGCAAAAACGGGAGATAGCTCTACAAGGCCGTCATCCACAGGCGGCTCGGGGATAGTCTCCTCCGCAAAGGTTTCGGTTGCGGGCGTGCCTTCTGTCTTCTGCTCGGTCCCACCGGGGATCTCCGTTTGACCACGCCCGAACCACATAGTACCCGCGTAGACACCCAATGCCACAATAACACAGACTGCCGCGGCGACCCATCCACCCAAGGGACGGCGAGCGCGTGAGGACTTGGCAGGGGCATCAGTCGTTGATAAGGGAGAATTAGCCGCGAAAAAAGGATCTGCCTCCGCAATAAAGCGAGGGTTTACCTGACCCAAAGCTTCAAACACCAATTCACCTTTCATATGTGATACCCCCTTTCTGTTAAAAATTCTCTCAGTTTATTTCGGGTCTTGTATAATCGCACCACCACCGCGTTAATCGAGCACTTCTCTAATCCCGCAATCTGTGCAAGAGACAACGCAAACCAGTAGCGGCGCATGAAGGTGACCCTCACCTTGGGATCAAGCCCCTCCAAAAACTCATCGAGCAGCTCCCGCAAATATCCCGTGTCCTCATCCTTCATGGGTACACACTCGGACAACTCCTCAAAGGCTACCTCCAGATTTTTGTTCCGCTTGGCGGTGTGCAGGCTTCGGTATCTGTCCAAAGAAAGTCGACGGATGATACAGCCCAAAAATGCTTTCAGATCATGGGGCCTTTCCGGAGGAATGGCATTCCACGTTTTCAGGTAGGTATCGCTCAAACATTCCTCCGCATCGGGGGTACTGTTTAGAATTTGCCGCGCAATACTCATACAGTAGGCACCGTATTTTTTGTCAGTCTCAGCAATGGCCGCTTCGTCACGAGCAAAATATAATTCAATGATATCCGTATCCTTCAAAGCGTCCTCCTTTCCGGGGCCATCAGCCCCTTCACCCATCAAGACGATTTTTTGCAAAAAATATGTCCTCAAAAAATGCGGTTTCCGGATTTATTTTAACATATTTTTCAACTTCCCGCAAGGCCTCTCGTATATTTTCATTTTTTAAAAATATTTTTCAAAAAACTCTTGACAAATGTAAATCTTTATGATAGAATATTCAGGTCACCGCAGAGTGATGGAGAGATGGCTGAGCTGGTCTAAGGCGCACGACTGGAAATCGTGTTTGGGCTAATACCCCAACGAGGGTTCGAATCCCTCTCTCTCCGCCAACAAAAAACGCACTTTTGTCTACCGACAAAGGTGCGTTTTTTGAATGATGTTTGCCTGCGGCAAATGATGTTGGCTACGCCAATGATGACGGCTACGCCTAATTTTGTAAAAAGTTCCCCCTGAGCAATCACAAATTCCACCTATTAAAAGCGCATCTCAAAGAAATTGAGATGCGCTTTTACTATGAATATCAGAATTTCAACTCCACGTCTACAGGCATACCGGTGCGATCCGACGCAAAGGCGGCTTCCATGATCTTCATGTCTACCATCATCTGATGGTGGGTGACAATCTGCTCGCACTCGCCGTCAATGGCACGCACCCAGTTACGATAGTAATCGTGCACATCGGAGGTAGGCTGAGGAATGGATTTTTCCGCGATGGACTGCTCATTTCTGGGAGCCATGGTTTTGGTGATACCGGCGGCAGTCACTACGGGAACCACTTCCTTCTCGTTATAATTATGACACCAAACCACGCGGGCGGGCTGACCCCAATCGGGAATGAGAGCGGCACCGTCGCGTCCGATCATATAAAAACGGGGCAGGCTGATGAAATTGGAGGTGCCAACCTCTACGTGAACCGAAAGATCATCGTCAAAATACATTTCAAGCTTAAAGCCATCGTCTACCAGCTCATTGGTGATGTGGTCACACTTGCACCAGATTTTGCGAAGGGTCTTGTCTGTGACAATGCCCATGATCTGGTCGATTAGGTGAATACCCCAGTCGAGGATCATACCGCCGCCCTGCTCGGGAAGTTGACGCCAGTCACCGGGAATACCGCGGGAGCCGTGCACGCGGGACTCAATGTGGTGTACCTCACCCAAATCTCCGCTCCTATATATGTCTCTCATGACCAAAAATTCACCGTCCCAACGGCGATTCTGGTGAACAGTAAAGAGACGACCGGCGGCCTTAGCGGCATCAATCATCTCCTGTAAATCTGCCGAAGAGAGGGTTACGGGCTTTTCGCAAATAACGTGCTTGCCGGCGGCCAAAGCCTTGAGTGCCAACGGCTTATGTACGTCGTTAGGAGTAGCGATGGTCACAAAATCAATCGCGGGATCAGCCAACAGCTCCTCCAAAGAGGCGTAGGCGTGGATGCCACGGGATTCAGCCAGCTCGCACCGCTCTGGTTTGATATCGTAAATACCCATCAAGTTGACGACGTCACTGTTGCGAAGGAACTCGCCGTGCCAACCGCCCATACCGCCGTACCCGATGATCGCTGCATTTTTCTTTGCCATGATGAAATTTCCTTTCATGAGACTTTATCTCCGATGTACGGAGTTCTTCCCACATATTATACAATACTTCTTTTGAAAAAGCAAGGTGTTTTTCAAAAAATACCCATATTTTTGGAAGAAAAACACTTTTAAACCGTTAAATTTTACCATATCTTTTATGGTTTTCCCTTGAAATTTACACAGCTATGTGATATAATGTGTATATATGCTTTTTGTGTTATAAATTGTTGGGAATCTCTAAAAACTTTCATCAATATGAATTTATTTTAAGAGTTTTTGAAGGGGGGATGGGGGAAACTTTTTGCAAAAAGTTTCCCCCGGCCGTACCCC
>SVTB01000095.1 GCA_015064015.1 Oscillospiraceae bacterium
ATAGATTTTTACCTCATCCACCATCTTTCGGATGACCTCCTTCCCCAAAGGGAAGGTCAAAATGCCGGCGGCACTGCCGCCTAAACAACAATCTACCATCTGATAAAACTGAATATATTCAATTTTTATACATAAAATCTGTTGACTTTTTGGCCGAAATCGGATATAATAATACAATGTAAGATTATGCCTTTTGAAAAACAAATTTTATCCCCATACAGAAAGGATGCTCTTCCTATGAATGATGTTAAGAAGCTGGCACGTAAAAAGGCCCGCGAAAACGTGTTTGAGTTGCTTTATGAAACGGAGTATCAGCCCGATACGACCCCTGAGGAGATTTTTGCCCTCTCCTGTGAAAACCGCGACATTGATGAGACCAATAAGTACATTCGCTGCACCTATTTCGGCGTGAAGGAGCAACAAGAGCGCTTGGATATCCTTATCAGCCGCCACGCCAAGGGCTGGAAGACCAACCGCCTCTCCCGCATGACCCGTACCATCCTCCGTCTCGGCACCTACGAGATGGCCTGCGGCAATTTACCCGCTCCCATAGCCATCAATGAGGCTGTGGAGCTTTCCAAGAAGTTCGACGATCCTACCCGTGAGCCCGGCAGGACCCCCGCCTACGTGTTTATCAATGGCGTGCTGAACGCCATTAAGAATGATTTGGCTGAGAACGGCTTGCCCGAGCTTCCTACCCCTGTGGCTGAAGTGGTTCCCGACGAGGCTGAGACACAAGCTGAGGAAATCGCCGAACTCCCTGCTTCTGAAGAAAAAAATGATTGATACGTCTCCCTGCTGTTTCGTGGGCTTTGATACCAGCAATTACACCACCTCGGCGGCGGTGACCGTAATGGATAAAAATGGGCTCCCCGAAGTGGTAGCCAATGTCAAGATTCCCCTGCCCGTCAGCGAGGGCGCCAGAGGACTTCGCCAAAGTGACGCGGTGTTCGCCCACGTCAAAAATCTCCCCGAGGTCATCAGCCAAGTGAGAGCGGTCGTCCGTGACCGTGGCTTGACCGTGACCGCCGTGGGATATTCTGCCACGCCGAGAGATGCCGAGGGGTCCTATATGCCTTGCTTTCTGCCGGGACGGGTGGCAGCCGAGGCATTTGCCGCAGGCGCGAATACTCCCATTCGTGCCTTTTCCCATCAGAGTGGGCATATTATGGCCGCTCTGTATTCCTCGGGCGCGGTGTTCGAAGAAGGATTTATGAAAAATTCCTTCCTCGCCTTCCATGTGTCGGGCGGCACCACTGAGGCCGTCATTGCCACGCCCCGTGGCGACGGATTTGATGTTGAGCTTGTGGCCTACAGCGCTGACCTTCATGCAGGTCAGGTCATTGACCGCACCGGTGTCATGATGGGAATCCCCTTTCCCTGTGGTAAGGAAATGGAAACGTTAGCATCCGTATATATGAAAAACGGCCCTGTTAAGGGGCTCAAGGTCTGCGTACAGAACGGAATCTGTCATTTGTCGGGCCTCGAAAACCAAGCCGCCGATTTGTGGCGCAAAACCTCCGACGCGGGTCAGGTCTCGGCTTTCGTACTGTCCTTTATCGGCAAGACCCTTCGACGCATGACGGAGCAGATTCAAGAAAAAATAGATCGCCCACTTCCCGTGGTGTACGGCGGAGGAGTCATGAGTAACAAGCTCGTCCGTCCCATGCTGACGGCTAAGGTGCCTTGGAAGTGCTATTTTGCCGAGCCTGCCTTTTCGGCAGACAACGCGGCGGGTACGTCGATTTTGTGCGCTATAGCATATTCGAATCAATAATACAAATCAACCATACAAACGGGGCAGGGGCCCCATGGGGACAGACATATGCTTCTCACTGCCCTACTACAACCCCCAATGATCCCTGATTTAAAAGTTCGTGGAGGGGTCAAGTAGAACCATCTTTCAAGAAGGTTCCACTTGCGTACTCCATGGAAAGGAGCCTGCCATGGAGTACAAGAGCCGCCCCGAAGCCTTTTCGGTCAGCCAGGTGAATGAATATATCAAAATGCTCTTGGAGGGCAACCCTACCTTGAAAAACCTTTGGGTGGTGGGGGAGATCTCAGGTGCCAAGCTGTATGCGTCGGGGCATCTGTATTTCTCTGTCAAGGATGCTGACAGCGTATTGTCGGCGGTGATGTTCCGCTCCTCTATTGTGAATATGGACTTTCGCCCGCAGGACGGTATGAAGGTGTTGGTACACGGCCGTTTGTCGGCCTATCCGCCCCGCGGACAGTATCAGCTGATTGTGGATCGCATAATCCCCGATGGCGCGGGCTCGATGGCATTGGCCTTTGAACAGTTGAAGCAAAAGCTTTCGGCGGAAGGGCTGTTTGATTCCACCCGAAAAAAGCCCATGCCGCCCCACCCTAAGCGCATTGGCGTGGTGACCTCTCCCTCGGGGGCAGCTATCCACGATATCATCCGTGTGGCGGGAGGGCGCGATCCATCGGTGGAGATCATCCTCTATCCCTCCCTTGTCCAGGGAGATCGCGCCGTCGCGTCCCTTGTGTCGGGTGTACGTTATTTTAATCAAATGAAGAACCACCCTAAACTGGGAGTAGACCTTATTATTCTGGGCCGTGGCGGTGGTTCGGCTGAGGATTTGTGGGTGTTCAACCACGAGACCTTGGCCCGTGAGATTGCCGCGTCCGACCTGCCTATCGTCTCTGCCGTGGGACATGAGGTGGATTTTTCCATCTCCGATTTCGTGGCCGACCTCCGTGCGGCGACCCCGTCGGCGGCGGCAGAATTGATCATTCCCGACAGCGCGGATGCCGGACGATATATTGATAATCTCTGTGCCCGCCTTACAAAGTCCGTGGAAGAAAACCTTCGTCGCCGTCGCGCAACATTGGAGCTTTTGTCAGGCGTGGGGGTATTGACTTCTCCCGATGTCATGTATATCCGTCGCATGGATGCTATCCGAGCGTTGAGGGATCGCATGGATAAATCCATCCGGCACCTTTGCGCCCAAGACCGACAGAGATTGACCCACCTGACTGCCTGTTTGGAAGCCCTCAGCCCCTTAGCGGTGCTCAGCCGTGGTTATACCATCACCGAGAGCGGGCAGGGAAGCGTGGTAATGTCTGCTGCCACGCTGTCAGAAGGAGATGCTGTGACCATCCGATTTGCCGATGGTATCGCCGCCGCAACGGTGGAAAGCGTGAGTTTATTTGAAAGTGAGAATCACTATGAATGAGAAAAAAATATATATCAGCGAGCTTGAGGAGAGTATCACGGAGCCTGCTGTGAATACAGAGGAAACTAAGCCTTCTCGGAAGAAGGCCGCTCCAAAATCCAAGGCCAAAGAAGAGATAACCTACGAAGCCGCCGTAGCACGTTTGGAGGAAATCGTTCGCAAGCTGGAGCAAAGCCGAGAAGAAATTGGTCTTGAGGAGAGCATGAAGCTCTATGAAGAAGGCGTGTCTCTTGTGCGCCGTTGCTACCGCGAGCTGGAAGCCGCAGAGCAAAAGGTAAAAATTTTGCAGCAGACCCCAAACGGCGATATTGTCGCCGTCGATTTCAAGACTGACGAGCGTGAGGTATGACCATGGAGAACAATCAATATAAAGAATTGGCAATTCAAATCCTGATGGAGGATGCCGCTCTGACCGAAGCTTTTTTGGATACCATGTACCGCGATGGTTCTCGATGTGACGGGCATTTATACGAATCTGAACGGTATTCTCTTTTAGCGGGAGGTAAGCGCGTGAGACCCGCATTGGTGCTGGAGTTTTGCCGTCTTTTCGGAGGGAATGTAGAGGATGCTATCCCTTTTGCCGCCGCCGTGGAAATGATCCACACCTCTTCCTTGATCCACGACGATCTGCCCTGTATGGATGATGATGATCTTCGTCGGGGCCGTCCCACCAATCATAAGGTGTATGGCGAGGCCGTAGCTCTTTTGGCGGGCGATGGTATGATCATGGATGCCTTTGGCGTGGTGGCGGGGAATACCCGCGTATCGGCCGGAATTCGCGCCGAGGCCGTGCGGCTTTTGTCTTTGGCATCGGGGAGCTTTGGAATGGTCAAGGGCCAGATCATTGATATGTTTGGCGAGACTGCGGCATTGACCGAAGACGAGCTTTTGACCCTTCACAATAATAAGACGGGGGCTTTGATCCGTGTGTCGGCTCAACTGGGCTGTTTGGCGGCCGGATGTAGTGTGGGAAGTGACGAAATGGTCGCCGCCGAAGGATATGCGAATCGCATCGGACTGGTATTCCAGATGATTGACGATATTCTGGATGTGACCTCCACCCCCGAGGAAATGGGAAAATCCGTGGGAGGAGATGCCGCGCATCACAAGAATACCTTCCTCTCTTTCCATACCATTGCGGAGACGGAGGTAATGGCAGACAGCATGACCAAGGAAGCCATGGCATTGCTTCAAGCATATGATCACGCTGACAGATTGTGTGCTTTAGCCGCTTTTTTGGCTGTCAGAAAACGTTGAAAACAAGGATATTGCTTCAATGAATGTAATAAAAGATTTAATTTTCAATTTTCCGTTAATATGCGCCGGGTCAGGGTGGCTGCTCGCGCAAATTTTAAAAGTGGCTACGGGGATTTTCCGAGAGAAATCCTTCAACGTCATTGAGTTTTTGTTTGGCACGGGAGGAATGCCCTCCTCCCACACCGCTGCCGTAACCGCATTAGCTACAGCCTGCGGTATGTCCGAGGGCGTGGGTTCTCCCGTATTTGCGGTGGCCTGCCTTTTAACCCTCATCGTCATGCGGGATGCTACGGGTATCCGGCGTGAGGCGGGGGAGCAAGCTAAGGTGCTCAATCGCATTGTGCAGGATTTGTTCTCTTCCACCGATCATGAAAATATCAACCGAAACCTCAAGGAGTTGGTAGGCCACACTCCCTTGCAGGTGTTTGTGGGCTTCCTTGTGGGGCTGATGGTGCCGTTCCTTATGGGATTGATTCCCATATACGGTATTTATGGATGATGCTTTATGAGAGCTGATATGTATCTTTTGTCCAAAGGTGTCGCTGACAGCCGTACCGCCGTCCAAAAATTGATTGAGGCAGGGGTCGTGAAGGTGGACGGTAAAACCCTGCGCAAGCCCTCCGAGGAAATTTCGGAGGGTGAGCATCGGCTGCAGGTGGACAGCATTGAGGAATTGAAATATGTAAGCCGAGGAGGGCTGAAATTAGAGGCTATCCTTCAAGCCTTTCCCGTAGATCTCGACGGATGTGTAGTGGCCGACGTGGGAGCCTCCACCGGAGGATTTACAGATTGCCTTTTGTCGAAGGGTGTTGCCCGGGTTTATTGCATTGATTCGGGACATGGCCAGCTGCATCCCCGCATAGCGGAAGACCCTCGTGTACGAAATTGTGAAGGAATCAACGCTAGAGCCTTGACTCCCTCTGTCATGATTTCTTTGGAGCATAGCGCTGTGGGGGATGTGCCCTGTGTCAATCCCGACGGTACGCTCTTTCAGGGCCTCGTGGATGGCGTTGTCATGGATGTCTCCTTCATTTCCCAAACCTTGATTCATCCCGCCCTTGCGGATATTCTCAAGGACGGTGGATGGCTGATGACCTTGATCAAACCCCAGTTTGAGCTAAACAAATCTGCTTTGGGTAAGCAGGGGATTGTCAAGTCAGAAAAAGACCGTCGTACTGCGGTGGATCGGGTATTGGCATCTGCCGCCGCCTGCGGCTTTGAACAACAAGGATTTTTGACGTCTCCGATCCAAGGCGGCGACGGGAACGTGGAATACATGGCATATTTTATCAAAAAGAACAGAGGTGATTTCTGTGGCTGATTTCAAAAAAATCGCGCTGATAACCAATTTTAACATATACGAAAAGGCCGGAGCCGCTATGACCGTGGCGCAACAACTGGCGGACTACGGATGTGAGATTTTGGTGGCTTCCTTTAATCGCGATAGGATTTTACGCATGAACCGCCAAAAAATCCAGTTTACATTTGTCCCCATGGATGATGTGTACGCCACTGCAGACTTAATGGTTGTCTTGGGCGGTGATGGTACCATTCTGGAAACGGCGCGGCGTGCCGCGTCCCGCGAAACGCCGATCTTAGGCATCAATTTAGGTCGAGTAGGCTATATGGCTGAACTTGAAATGTCCGAACTGGATCTTTTGGGACAGCTTTTTGGGAGCGAACCCCGCTATACTGTGGAGCACCGCTCTATGCTGAATGTTGAGCTACTCAATACCAACGGGGAGGTTCGTACAACGGCCTACGGCCTCAATGACGCGGTCATCACCAATGGCTCCATTGCTCGTATCGTAGATGTGGAGCTGTCTGAAAACGGCGTTCCCGTGACCACCTGCCGTAGCGATGGCTTGATTGTGGCCACGCCTACGGGTTCCACCGCTTATTCCATGTCAGCAGGCGGCCCTGTTGCCGATCCCCGCGTGAAATGCTTCTGCGTGACTCCCATCTGCCCGCATACCCTCAGCAATCGCCCCATTATTTTCCCCGACACGGCAGTTTTGGAGATTAAAAATGTCTGCCAAAGGGAGAAAATGTTGTTTCTAACGGTGGACGGCCGTACCAACTGTGAACTGTACCGCGGCGAAACGGTACGTATCACTAAATCTCCTATGGAAACTCGTCTCATCCGCCTCAAAGAGTGGGGCTTTTACCATAAACTCAGAACCAAAATGACGTAAAGGAGTTAAAGTATCCCATGAAAAAGAAGCGTCTTGATAAAATTATTGAGATTATCACCGCCCATGAGGTTGAGACTCAGGACGAGCTGATCACTTATCTTCGCGCCGAAGGATTTGACGTAACCCAGGCGACGATTTCTCGTGATATCCGCGAGCTGAAGCTGACCAAGGTTATGACAGGGCGGGGAAATTATCGCTATATCATGCCCGAGTTGGGTCAGGATGTCAAGGGCTTACACTTGAGCCATGCCCTGTCCGACGCGATCACACGCGTAGCTTACGCGGAAAATATTGTAGTCGTACATACCTATCCCGGAATGGCACAGGCGGTGGCTCTGGAGGTAGACCGCCTGAACCATGGAGGCATTCTTGGTAGTGTCGCGGGGGACGATACTATTTTCATTGTGACCTCGGACAAGCATTGTGCCCATACCGTCAGCGAAGAGATCAAGGAGCTTATCCGCACCCGCGCAAGGGAAAAAGGAGATAAGTGATATGCTGATATCGCTCCACATTGAAAATGTGGCTGTCATCCGTCGGGCGGATATTGATTTTCACGGTGGATTGTGCGTGCTGACCGGAGAAACCGGCGCGGGTAAATCCTTGCTCATTGACAGTATCAACCTTTTGACAGGTGGGCGTGTCAACCGTGAAATCATTCGCTCAGGAGAGGACAAAGCCCTGATCAGCGCACTGTTTTCGCCCCCCGAAGGGGATACGGCCGAGGCAATCTTGGCCTTGGGCATTGATCTGCCCGAGGGAGACAGCCTGATGCTTCAGCGCGTTATCACACGGGACGGCCGCTCTACCGCCCGAATCAACGGCAGAGCCGTGACACAAGGGATGCTGAAGGAAGTTGGAGAACTGCTCATCAATATTCACGGTCAGAGCGACAACCAAAAGCTCATGCAGCCCTCGGCTCATCGTGCACTTTTGGATAACTATGCCCAGAACGCCGATGAATTAAAGCAATATACCGAGACCTATGCCCGTTTCAAATCTGTGCGGGATGAGATCACACGGCTGAAAAGTGATGTTGCTGAGCGTATTCGCACGAGAGAAATGCTGGCGTTTCAGATCGCGGATATTGATGCCGCCAAGCTCCGTATCGGAGAGGAAGAAAAGCTCACCGAACGTCGGGATAAGCTTTTGCACTTGGAAAAGATTAACCGTCAGGTATCTGTGGCTTGCCGTGTCCTTTGTGATGGAGAAAAAGCTACCGTGACCACACTCTGCGACCGTGCCACCGCAGCGCTGGAGCAGATCGCCCCGCTCCTTCCCGAGTGCGACGGATTAATGGAACGTATTTCTTCCATCCGCGCCGAAGCAGAAGATATTGCTGAATGTATCCGTGAGTTCGGGGATGAGGACGTGGATGATCCCACCGCCGAGCTGGATCGTATTGAAAGCAGATTGGATCTCATCAGCCGTTTGGGTCGTAAGTACGGAGAGGGTGTTGCGGAGATCCTTGCTTTCCGTGAAAATGCCTCTTTGCGCCTTTTTGAAATTGATACCGCCGACGAGCGCATCGAAGAACTGGCTGAAGAAGAGAATAAATTGACGCTACTTCTTGAAAAGGAAGCTCAAAGGCTGACCTCTATCCGCATGGCCGCCGCCGCCTCTTTGTCCTCAGCGGTTCAAGAATCCCTGACCTTTTTGGATATGCCCAAGGTTAGATTTGTGGTGTCTGTCACGCCAACCCCCATGTTTACCCCTGAGGGAAGAGACGATGTAGCGTTTTTGATCTCCACAAATCCGGGCGAACCTCTGCAACCCATGGTCAGAATCGCATCGGGAGGCGAATTGTCCCGCATCATGTTGGCGGTGCGGAGTGTGCTCAATGAACGGTATGGCGTCCCCACGGCGATCTATGATGAAGTAGATACGGGTATTTCGGGACGCACCGCCCGAAAGGTGGGTATTAAATTGGCTGCCATTGCCGGCGGCACCCAAAATATTTTGGGTGAGAGGCGTGGCACAGGAACGCAGGTGATCTGCGTGACCCATTCTGCACAGATCGCATCTCTGGCGGATGCCCATTACGTAATAGAAAAGCAGGATAAGCCAATGTCCGACGGCACCTTCCGCACCGAGACCTCGGTTCGAGAGATTGAAGATTGTGACCGCGTTGAGGAGATTGCCCGCATTTTGGGCGGTTTGGACGTAACGGATGCCCAAAGAGCGGCCGCTCGAGAGCTGATTGCTGAAAGGAATGCCCTATGAGTGCCAAAGCTTTACCCAAAACCAATGCCATGCGCATACTACTCGCCGCCAAGATCCCTTTTGAAGTCTTGACCTATGAGGTGGACGAATCCGATCTGTCGGGCATACATATTGCCAACGAAGTGGGACTTCCCATGGAAATGGTCTTCAAAACCTTGGTAGCCAAGGGAGACAAAACGGGGTATATCGTTTTCTGTATCCCCGTAGATAAGGAGATCGACCTGAAGCGTGCCGCCCAAGCGACGGGCAATAAACGGGTGGAGATGATCCACGTCAAGGAGCTGCTGCCCTTGACTGGCTATATCCGCGGTGGTTGCTCTCCCATCGGTATGAAGAAAAAGTTCCCTACGTATTTCCACGCATCTGCCGCCCAACTGGATAAGATCACCGTCAGCGCGGGCGTGCGGGGCGCACAGCTTCTTATGGACAGAGGTGCGCTGATTGAATTTGTGGACGGCGAGCTGGTGGATGTGGCAATTTAGAAGGAGGTGACCCCCGTGGGTCAACGCTATTATTTGGCCGCCGACGGTGGCGGCAGTAAGGTGCAGGCCATTCTGTACGATGAAAATTTTGATATTCTTCGCACGGGAAAAATGTCAGGTGTCAATGTGCTGTTTAAGCCGGAGACGGATACAAAGGTCGAGATGAATCAAATGCTGGATGAGCTTCTGGGGGATATTCCCAAGCTTTCCTCGGTGGATTTTTGTCTTGTGGGCTTCGATGGTTATTTCCGCGAAGCGGTGACATGCCGTTGCGAGGTTGAAGAAATGCACAAATATTTCGAACCCTGCATGGGCGTGGGTGCCGCTTTTTGCGATAGCGGTGTGTTGGCTCTTTCGGGTACGGGTTCGGATGCTTTTGTGATCAAAAACGGTGAAGTTTTGGCCTCTGTGGGAGGTTGGGGCCCCCTCTTTGGAGACGAGGGAAGTGGGTATGATATCGGTCTTCGCTCCATCAAAGCTGCCATTTATGCTTATG
>SVTB01000096.1 GCA_015064015.1 Oscillospiraceae bacterium
AGCTGATCCATAAAGTCTGCCGCACCTTTGACGATTACGAGTTCTCCTACGAGGCGATGGACAACGTGCGCCGCGAGCTGCTGGAGGCCATCGGCTGAGGAGACGAAACCCCTTCCGAGATGCCCGCCGGGGTTTGGGTACAGAGCCTCATCGGTGATGAAGTGACCGACTGCACAAACCGTTTCGTGTCGGGGAATACCGTCATCTTGACGGCGGAGGATATGAACACCTTGTTTGCTACGGATGACCAAACCGCACCTGCTCTACATGTCCGATTTGAGTTTTGATTACCAATAAGGAGAAAAATGTTTATGAAGTGCTCTGATATCAATATCCGCGACCCCTTCGTCGTATATAAGGATGGAACCTACTATATGTACGGAACCCGTGCCGCAAACTTTGGCTAGGGGACCGGCGGCTTTGACGTGTATACGTCCACCGATCTGGAAACCTGGAGTGATCCCATCCCCTGCTTTGATTCCGAAAAATACGGTATGAACCGCTGCGTCAACTGGGCTCCCGAGGTACATGAGTAGTAATTAGTAAATAAAAAATATCTGTACAAAAAGTAACATAAGACTCAGCAAGAATTATGTGAAATAAAACAAGTAGGCGCGCAACTCACCGAGTTTCGCGCCTACTTTTTTGTAAAGAAAAAACCAACCTAAATTGAGCGGTTCAATTTAGGTTGGCAATGGTGACCCGTACGGGAATCTGAACCCCTGCGTTCTCCTAAGAAAATAGTATTCAAAATCAATCCTGCGCACGCGAGCAAAGCCTTGCGGCTTTGCGGGGCTCAGCTTCACCAAAACAATCTTCAAAATCAAAAAAGCACTGCTACTGCAGTGCTTTCCTGATTTTGGTGACCCGTACGGGAATCGAACCCATGTTTCCAGCGTGAGAGGCTAGCGTCTTGACCGCTTGACCAACGGGCCGTCTGTCCTTACGACTTGCATATTATAGCACACCAAGCGACGTTTGTCAAGAGGTTTTTTGAAGATTTTTTTATTTTTTTGATTTTTTTGCATGACCTTTGGCAGAAGGTTTTAGGGAGTCTACAAAAACAGCACAGCAGAAAAAACGCTGTGCTGCTTTTCATATCAGACTTCAAACTTGATCGCCATCTGACCCTGCTCGGCAAGCTCTGCCTTATGCTTATCCAGCAACGCGGCGATGCGCTTATCGGGCTTGAGTAGCTCGCTGATGGTGTTGTCATGATTGAGGGTATCAATAATGTAGGAAACGTACTTGCACATATTCACCTCGACGTACCAAGGCTTTGCATAAATCTCGGGCTTGCGGTACACAAGGTTGGTAGTGAAGATCTTGTCGATAATGCCCTTCTCGTAAGCCTCATCAAACTCCTTGAAGCCATCAGTAAAGAGGCCGAAGGTAGCAAAATTAAAGACGCGCTTAGCCTTATAAATGGTCTTGAGCTGTGTAGCTACATCCAAGAGAGAGCCGCCGGAGGAGATCATGTCATCCACGATGATGACATCCTTTCCTTCCAAGTCCTGACCAAGATACTTGTGCTCCAAAATGGGATTCTTGCCGTTGACGATGGTGGAATAGTCACGGCGCTTATAGAACATACCGATATCCAGTCCCAAAGAAGAGGAATAAGCGATGCAACGGCTCATGGCACCTTCATCGGGAGATATCATTACGGTGTGTGAGGGATCAATAACCACATCGGGAACAGCACGCACCAGTGCCTTGATCATCTGATAGTTGGGCATGACATTATCAAAACCGGACAAGGGAATCGCGTTAGCCACACGGGGGTCGTGGGCATCGAAAGTAATAATGTTGGAAACGCCGATATTGACGAGCTCCTGGAGCATCATAGCACAGTCCAAAGACTCGCGTGCGGTGCGCTTATGCTGGCGGCCTTCGTACAGCATGGGCATAATGACGGTAATCCTGCGGGCCTTACCGCCAATGGCGGCAATAATACGCTTCAAATCCGCATAGTGATCATCGGGACTCATGGGAATGGTCATACCGTGCAGCTTGTAAGTCACACCGTAATTGAACATATCACAAATGATGTATACATCCTGGCCGCGCATAGATTCTTGGATGATAGCCTTACCTTCACCCGAGCCAAAACGGGGACAGTCTACGTGGGCAAGGTAGGTTTCCTCGCCTCCGTGACGACGCCATTCCTTCAGATAATAGTCAACTCTCTCCGCGAATTTCTCGCAGCCTTTCATACCAATGACTGTCAGCTCACCATACAAAGACTCTTTCATAGTGCAATTCCCTTTCTGTCTCTTGTTTTTGCATCACACCCGCTCTGTGGGGCAGATCTTCCTTTTAAGAAATTTTGGATTCAATCAAGCAGATCAAAGCAGCTTGCAGAAGCGACTGTACGCTTCATCCCACGCACTGCGGTCAGAAGTAGGCGCATAATGCTTCAACTCAAAGGAGTTTGCCACTACTTGACGAGCCTCGGAGAGATTCTTGATGGCACCCACAGCCATCATCTGAGCCAGCAGGTTACCGATGGAGGTAGCCTCTTCGGGGCCGGCGCAAACCTCCAAACCGCAGGCATCAGCGGTCATCTGAGACAGGAAGTGATCCTTGGTGCCACCGCCAACCACATTGATGACCGAGGCCTTCTTATTGCGGAGAGCCTGGATATTTTCCACGGTGTAGCGATATTTGAGAGCCAAGGATTCGTAAATACAACGGACTACCTCACCCACAGACTCGGGCACGTGCTGGCCGGTCTTGCGGCAGAACTCGCGGATCTTTTCGGGCATATTGCCGGGAGTATTGAAAGAGGCGTCGTCGGGGTTAATGAGAGACTGGAAGGGAGTCGCTTCCTTTGCCCAAGCTTCCATCTGAGCAAAGCTGTAGTCCTTACCCTCTCGCTTCCACTGGCGGCGGGATTCCTGGATAATCCACAGGCCCATGATGTTCTTGAGGAAGCGGATGGTACCGTTGATACCGCCCTCGTTGGTGAAGTTGGCGGTGCGGGTAGCATCATTGATGAGAGGCTGGGGCAGCTCCATACCCATCAGAGACCAAGTACCGGAGCTGATGTAAATGAAGTCATCAGCCTGAGAAGGCACGGCCATAACGGCAGAGGCGGTATCGTGAGAAGCCACAGTGTAGACGTTGATGTTATTTTTGCCCACTTCGTCATTGATAGAAGGAAGCAGTGTGCCCAGATTATAGCCGGGCTGAACGATCTCGGGGAACAGACTGCGCTTCACACCCAGCTTGTCGGTAAGGCCGTAAGCGAAATCACGCTTGGCGGCGTCCAGGATCATACCGGTAGAGGCGATGGTGTATTCGGTGGCCATTTTACCGGTGAGGAAGTAGTTGAGCAGGTCGGGGATAAAGAGAAGTTTCTCAGCGCGATTCAGCATATCGGGATCGTCGCGCATTTCAGCGGCCAGCTGATTGAGGGTGTTAAAGTCGATGGCCTGAATACCTGTTACGTCGTAGATCTCCTTGGCGGAGAGGGTGGGCTCCATGTAATCGGTGATGCCTACGGTACGGGTATCACGATAGTGGGTGGGGTTGGCCATCAGGCGGCCATTCTTGTCGATAAGACCGTAGTCAACACCCCAAGTGTCGATACCCATAGAGGTGATGTTGTCACCGTCGATCACCGTTTTGGTGATGGAGTTTTTGATCTCGAAATAAATGCGCAGAATATCCCAAGTGAAACGGCCGTTCACGAACATGGGATCGTTGGAAAAACGGTGGTTCTCGCGCAGAGTGAGCTTTTCGCCGTCAAAGGTACCGACGATACCGCGACCGCTGGATGCGCCCAGGTCAATCGCTAACATTTTGAGTTCTGCCATAGCAATGCTACCTCCTAATATAGATGTGTCATAAACGGTGCACCCCGGCACCAAAAAATACCGATCCTATTATATCATATTTTCCGCGAATTTGTTTGAACTTTTTGTTAATATCCCAAAGTTTCCGACAAAAACACAAGATTTATGAAAAACGCCCAAATTATCAACATATTGTAAATTTCTTGACTTTTAACACAATATCTTGTGTTTGGGTATTGACAGGAACCCCAAGATATGCTATAATACCCTCACCGACTTTCGGCAAAATCGTCATAAGGAGACAAAATTCGCCCATGAACATTCAAGGTTATCAAAAGCTGACCTTGCTGGACTATCCCGGTAGGGTTGCCTGCACCTTATTTCTCGGCGGTTGCAATCTCCGCTGTCCCTTCTGCCACAACGCAGACCTTGTCAGGACTCCCACGGCGCAAGCCAGCGCCTATGAGGACGTGATGGATTATCTGCGCAAGCGAGCAGGGATACTGCAAGGTGTATGCGTTACAGGAGGAGAACCTCTGTTGCATCCCGACCTTCCCCTGCTGTTGCGTGAGATCAAGGAGTTAGGATACGCCATCAAGTTGGACACCAATGGCTCCCTGCCCGCCCGACTTTCGGGCATCCTCTCTACCGGGCTCGTTGACTACGTGGCAATGGACATCAAACACACGCCCCACGCTTATCCCAAGGCTGTGGGCTGTGATCTTGATTTTGCCCCCTTCGAGGAGAGCATCCGCATTTTGCGAGAGAGCGGGATTCCTTACGAATTCCGTACCACCGCCGTTAAAGGAATTCACGAGATTGAAGATTTCGCCGCGATTGCCGCCTATCTTGGTGACGAGGCGTATTTCATTCAAAAATTTGTGGATTCCGGCAATCTGCTGGGCGATGGCTGCTATGCTTTCAGCTACGAAGAGATGCAAACCATCCTGTCGGTCGTTCGCAACCACACCCCCCGTGCTTCCCTTCGCGGCTAAGCACACATCATACTTATTACATCTAAATAAAAAGGAGAGACATCATGTACAGAGTACAAAAGAGAGACGGCAGTATTGCTGATTTTAACATCACCAAGATTTCCGCCGCCATGAAGCAGGCCTTTGATGCCTGCGAGCGCAAATACAATGATAACGTTATTGATTTCCTTGCCCTGAAGGTAACCTCGGACTTTGAAACCAAAATCGTTGACGATCTGATCGCCGTAGAGGACATTCAGGACAGCGCCGAAACCGTGCTGGTGCAGGCCGGCTACGCCGACGTGGCCAAGGCCTACATTCTTTACAGACGCCAGAGAGAAAAGCTCCGTAATATGCAGTCCACCTTCCTGGATTATAAGGAGATCGTGGACAAGTATGTCAAGAATTTGGACTGGCGCGTAAAGGAGAACTCCACCGTTACCTATTCTGTGGGTGGCTTGATCCTCTCCAACTCGGGTGCCATCACCGCTAACTACTGGCTCTCCGAGATCTACGATGATGAGATTGCCAAAGCGCATCAAAACGCCGATATCCATCTCCACGATCTGTCCATGCTAACCGGTTACTGCGCAGGTTGGTCCCTCAAGCAGCTCATTGAGGAAGGCCTTGGCGGTATCCCCGGCAAGATCACCTCTGCCCCCGCCAAGCACCTGGCTACCCTCTGCAACCAGATGGTCAACTTCCTCGGTATCATGCAGAACGAATGGGCAGGCGCACAAGCCTTCTCCTCCTTCGATACATATCTTGCCCCCTTCGTTCGTGTGGACAATCTCTCCTACGATCAAGTTAAGAAGTGCATCGAGTCCTTTATCTACGGTGTGAATACGCCTTCCCGTTGGGGTACGCAGGCACCCTTCTCCAACGTCACACTTGACTGGACGGTTCCTGCTGACCTGAAGGACGAAAAGGCCATCGTGGGTGGCAAGCGCATGGACTTCACCTACGGTGATTGCAAAAAGGAAATGGACATGGTCAACCGTGCCTTTATCGAGGTCATGATCGACGGCGATGCCCACGGCCGCGGCTTCCAGTATCCCATCCCCACCTACTCCATTACCCGCGACTTCGACTGGTCCGAAACCGAGAACAACCGTCTCCTGTTC
Source organism: Oscillospiraceae bacterium (assembly GCA_015064015.1). GTDB lineage: Bacteria > Bacillota > Clostridia > Oscillospirales > CAG-272 > CAMEON01. The sequence continues at coordinate 5,899 of SVTB01000096.1, forward strand.
GAAATGACCGCCAAGTACGGTACCCCCTACTTTTCAAACTACGTCAACAGCGATATGGAGCCCTCCGACGTGCGCTCCATGTGCTGCCGTCTGCGTCTTGACCTCCGCGAGCTTCGCAAGAAGTCCGGCGGCTTCTTCGGAAGCGGTGAGTCCACCGGCTCCATTGGCGTGGTAACCATCAATATGCCCAGAATCGCATATCTTGCCAAGGACGAGACTGATTTCTACGCTCGCCTTGACCACATGATGAACGTAGCCGCCAGATCCCTCAAGATCAAGCGCGACGTTATCACCAAGCTGCTCGACGAGGGGCTGTATCCCTACACTAAGCGCTACCTCGGCACCTTCTCCAACCACTTTTCCACCATCGGCCTCGTGGGCATGAACGAAGCAGGTCTTAACGCCAAATGGCTCCGCAAAGACATGACTCACAAGGAAACCCAGGAGTTCACCAAGAATGTGCTGAACCACATGAGAGAACGTCTCTCAGACTATCAGGAGATGTACGGCGATCTCTACAACTTAGAGGCTACCCCTGCTGAATCCACCTCCTTCCGTTTGGCTAAGCATGACCGCAAGCGCTATCCCGACATTATCTGCGCTTCCGATGCAGACACGCCCTACTACACTAACTCCTCTCATCTGCCCGTAGGCTTTACCGAGGACGTGTTCACCGCCCTGGATATTCAGGACGAGCTTCAGACCCTCTACACCTCGGGTACCGTGTTCCACGCATATCTGGGTGAAAAGCTTCCCGATTGGCGCGCCGCTGCCGGCATTGTGCGCACCATCGCAGAAAACTATCGTCTCCCCTACTACTCCCTGTCTCCTACTTACTCCGTCTGTAAGGAGCACGGTTATTTGGTAGGCGAACACTTCACCTGCCCCATTTGCGGTGCCGAAGCTGAGGTCTACAGCCGTATTACAGGTTACTACCGTCCCGTCAAGAACTGGAACGATGGTAAGTCTCAGGAATACAAAGAGAGAAAGACCTACAATATCGCCACCTCCGTGCTGACCCACGTAGGCCCCAAGTCTCAGGAAGAAACCGCCGCTCCCGTCGTGGTTGCTCCCGCTTTGACCGACGGTGTATATCTCTTTGCTTCTTCCACCTGCCCCAACTGCAAGATCGCTGAATCTCTCCTGTCCAAGGCAGGCGTGGCTTACACCAAGCTGTACGCGCATGAGAACGTGAAGCTGACCGAGTCTCTCGGTATCAAGCAAGCTCCCACTCTTGTTTCTGTCGTAAACGGCGAGATCAAGAAGTACGGCATGGTGCCCGGTGTGAAGGAATACATCAATTCCGTTTGCTGATTTAAAATCCGATTGACAATGGGGAATCTCCAAGCGAGATTCCCCAAAACCATATTTCCCCGTTTCCTCCTAAAATATAACTGCGGGGCAGGGGCCCCACATGGGCGGCTTGCGAAACTCCCGCTGTGATTCGAACATACCTCGGCAACTCAAAAGTTTCCTCTTATCTTTCGGGTATTCGATCACTACGTCATAACTTTTTTGCTGAAAGGTTTTGATGGGTCAAGGGGAACTTTTCTCAAAAGTTTCCCTTGCGTTCTCCCTATCCCATAGAAAGGAACACATATGTACGACATCATCATCATCGGCGCGGGTCCTGCGGGACTGACGGCGGCCGTATACGCAAGGAGAGCCAATAAGAGCGTCCTGCTTTTAGACAAGGGCGTGTTTGGCGGACAGATCACCTTCTCTCCCAAGGTGGAGAACTACCCAGGATTTGAAAGCATCAGCGGCAGTGAGCTGGCCGACCATATGGTCGAGCAGGCACTCAACCAAGGTGCCGAAGTGGAGGTGGAGACCGCCACAGGCATCGAGATCAGCGCTGACGGCAAGATCAAGACTGTCATCACTGAGGACGGAAACCGCTTTGAAGCCCTGTCGGTCATCATCGCCACGGGTGCGCGCCACCGTCATTTGGGCCTGCCCAACGAGGAAAAGTTCATTGGTGACGGCATCTCCTTCTGCGCTGTTTGCGATGGTGCCTTTTACATGGGCAAGACTGTGGCCCTCATTGGCGGCGGCAACTCTGCTTTGCAGGAGGCCATTCTGCTTTCCGAAACCTGTAAGAAAGTCTACGTGGTGCAGAACCTGGACTTCCTCACAGGCGAAAAGCAGCTTCAGGATATCCTCGCTACCCGCGAGAATGTGGAGATCATCACGGGCTCGGTTGTCAAAGAGATCCCCGACGGTGACGTGCTGTCCTCCATCGTCATTGAAAAGACTTCCGACAGCACCACCCGCACCCTCGTCATTGACGGTATGTTCGTGGCCATTGGTCTGATCCCCGAGAACGAGGCTTTCGCATCGATCATAGCATTGGACAAGTGGGGCTACGCCGATTCGGGTGAGGATTGCCTCACCGCCACCCCCGGTGTGTTCGTGGCAGGCGACTGCCGCCGCAAGTCCGTCCGTCAGGTGACCACCGCCACCGCCGACGGTGCGGTATCTGCCGTGGCCGCTTGCCGGTATATTGATGGGTTATAATATGCAAGGGGGAACCTTCTTGAAAGAAGGTTCCCCCTTAAACCCCTTCCAAGAACTTTCAACGAGAAATAAGGGAACCTCCTCGCGGAAGGTTCCCTTCTTAATATTTTATTCCTCCGCCTTACCGAGAAGCAGGGCGATCCGCCGGGTGTTAATGCCGTAGACCTTAGCTGCGGGGGCGTTCTTATGGAGATACCGCAGGGCGTCTTTACAGTTGTGAGAGAGTACGGCAGTTTCCATGAGTTTATACCCCTTCTGTGGGTCGTACTCCGAGCCCAGTCCTTCGACCATGGCGCGTCCGATCTCAAATTTGGCTTGTCCGACCTCTTTCTCGATGTAGGTGTCGTCCTCCTGTTCAGAAGCCAAGCGAAACATTTCCACGGCATCGTCACCGTCGGCTTCAATGACCTCAAAGCGCCTATCCTCCAAGGATGGATCGTTATTTGCTCCCGACAAAAGCAAAGCGTTGGGGTTGCGCTTGATGACACGGGGAAACGGGATGAGAGAGAGACACTCGGTCTCCACGGGGTCGAAAATACAACCCAAGGTGTAAGCCACACCAAGGTACATCTGCGCGTGAACACACCCCTCCGACGCCGATGCTTTCATGAGATCATATGCCATGCGATGGTCGGTGTCCCCTCCCTGCCCTCTCATGTGCATGAGTGCCAAGTTGAATTTGGCTTCGCCGCCGAAGTGATAGGAGGCCAAGTGATAGTATTTCCGAGCCCAAACGTAGTTGCGCGGGGTGTGGTAGCCTTGATGATACATAAAGGCCAGATTGAAGGCCGAACGGGCATCACCAAAATCTACCGCTCCTTCAAAATAGCCCCAAAAGGCTGTTTCATAATCTCCTTGCACAAAAGCCGCGTCGGCCTTGATGCGCCTGTTGTGGTCAAATTTCGCCATGTGTTCCCTCCTGTCATTTTATGTCGTAGCTATATTATACACGAAAGATAAATAATTACAAGACTTGACTTTTTGAAGGTTTTATGGTATAATAGAAGTGTCAAAAAGCCGCCGAGAAAAATTTTCCGGCGGTTTTTCTATTTCATGTGCTGAGAGCCTCCTTGAGATCATTAGCATCATATCAAACCTTCTCATGCACAAGTCCGATTTTTAACAGACTTGTGCGAAGATCAATGGCTATATGGAAGATCTTGTTACTATAAATTGTTGTTTGTAGGGGTACGGCCGGGGGAAACTTTTTGCAAAAAGTTTCCCCCATCCCCCCTTCAAAAACTCTTAAAACAAATTCATATTGATGAAAGTTTTTA
>SVTB01000097.1 GCA_015064015.1 Oscillospiraceae bacterium
ATCCATGGCTTTGATGAATTCCTCCAAAGCTTTCTGCCATTCACTGCGCAGATGGTGCGCTTCATCCAAGCATACAGTGGCGATCTTGTTTTTGCGTATCACGGACAGGAGATCAAAATCCGAAAAATTCTCCCCTCCGCTGTTTTCGTCCCATTCGGAAGCTTCTTCTCGGCTTTCAATGCGCTTCATAGCCGCGTGGAGGGATTGATAAGTTACGGAGGTGATGAGCTTTCCTTCCATAGAAGCAAGGCTATAGGAAAGGATATTTTCCGCCATGCTTTCTTGCTCGTTTTGGGGAACACCCGACAAAAAGTTTTGGGCAAAGCGATCTCCCCATTGTTGACGGATGGTGACGGAAGGAGAGAGGATCAGCGCCGGCTTTCCCAAGCGGCGGATAAGCTCCAATCCGAGGATGGTTTTTCCGCTTCCCGGTGCGGCAACGATGTGGATTCTCCCATCTCTAAGGTATGTATTGGCCTCATCCAGCACGGCTTGCTGATAGTCTCGAAAAGTGCCGCCAAAGCGGATGCGAGGATCATTGAAGGTATACGTCATGATGGACTCTCCTTAGTTGAAGAAAAGGGAGCCTTGGAAGGTTCCCTTTTTGGATTCATGGCTTACTCGCCCTTTTTAAAGAACAGTACGCCCAGACAGTTGGGGCCGCAATGGCTGGAAATGGTGCAACCTGCCTTGGTCTCGATGATTTCGGCAAAGGGCTGGAGCTCGGATACCAAGGCTTTGACCTTTTCCACGATCTCAGCGGGAACATAGGAATTGGTGATGAAGATGCGGTTGTGCTGAATGTCGTCACGGTCGGCAAGGCGTCCCTTGACGTAATCCATAATGGATTTTTCCATGCTGCCGCGGTATTTCTTGCCTACCTTCATAGTGCCGTCCACAACCATAATTTCGGGACGAAGCTGGAGTGCTGTAGCGGCCAGCGCCACCACGCCGGAGCAACGACCGCCTTTTTTCAGGTAATCAAGGGTCTGGAGCACAAAGCTGACATCCAAGCGGTTTTTCATTTCCTCCAGACGAGCTACGATCTCGGGGGCGGAGAGACCCTCTGCGGCCAACTCTGCGGCGGCCATGACCAAATGACCGGAGCCTGTGGACAAGTTGCGGCTGTCAATGAGATACACGTTGCCCAACTCTTCCGCAGCCAGCTTGGCGTTTTGGTGGCAGGAAGAAAACTCGCTGGAAATGTTGATGTGGATAATCGAATAGCCCTCGTCGATATACTTTTGGAAGACTTCAATATACTCACCCATGGAGATAGCGGAAGTTTTGGGAAGCACGCCTGTTTCGGACACAAAATCAAAAACTTTGGGAGCGGTTACGTCAATACCGTCGTGGTACAATTCTTCGCCCAGGGTAATGCCCAAAGGCAACACGTCTATGTGATATTTTTCGTAAATTTCTTGAGTTAAGTCACAGGTGGAGTCGCAAGTGATCTTGATTTTTTCCATGATGTGTTCCTTTCACTTTGAGTAGATGTTGCGTTATTGATTTATTGTATCATAAATTTCTCGCGGGGTCAAGGGATATGGGAAAAAAACCTTGTTGAAATTGTGGAAACGCATAAAAATGAAAAGGATACTTGATGTCGAGAAAAAAATGTGATATAATGTGAAGGAAATACGCCGAAGGAGATTCTGCCATGCCTGTTTTTTTTGATACTCACGCGCATTATTTTGATAAAAAGTTTGATACGCTTCCGAGCGGTGCCGAGGGCTTGCTGGAAAGTCCGGATTTTCAATCGGTCGTCTTGGGTATCATCAATGCGGGAACCAACTTAGATAACTGCCGTAAGGCCATAGATATGGCGAAGAAATACCCCTTTGCTTATGCCGCCGTGGGTATTCACCCCGAGGACGCGCAGGGGTTACCCGACGGGGCCCCAATGAATCCCGAAACGACACTGTCGGCTGTTTGGGATATGGTGAAGGATCCTCAGCGCCGTCGTGAAGATAAGATCATAGCCATCGGAGAGATTGGGTTGGACTATTACTGGGAACCCATGGATAAGCCGTTGCAGAAAACCTTTTTTGAAGGTCAGTTGGAGATCGCGCGTCGGACGGGATTGCCGGTTTTGATCCACGATCGAGAGGCACACGGTGATTGCTTTGAAACGGTATTAAAGTATCCCGATGTAAAGGGCGTTTTTCACGGATACAGCGGTTCTGCGGAGATGGCGAGGGAACTGACCCGCCGAGGCTGGTATATTGCCTTTGGTGGAACGATCACCTTCAAGAATGCCCATCGGGTGAGGGAAGTCGCCGCGTCTGTCCCGACCGAAAAGCTGTTGCTGGAAACAGATTGCCCGTATATGGCGCCGGTGCCGCATCGGGGGAAGATTTGCCATTCGGCTATGATCCCGTACATGGCTGAGGTGCTGGCAGATTTGCACGGCACGACCCTCGAGGAGATCTCCCGCGTGACTTGCGAAAATGTCAAAAAGCTGTTCGATTTGAACTGAATAAAAATCCCACGGAGTTTTTAAAACTCCGTGGGATTTTTTTGATAAATTTTCGTTCGTTACAGGGTTTGACAAAGTTTTCAGGGGAGCCGTGTTATACTGTAGCCAACGGACATCCTATGGGAAAGGAAGTGAAACAATGAATGAACGTGCGGCGTTTCTCTGTGATACCTCGGGACAAACCCTGATCATATATATCCGAGGGGAGATCGACCACCATACGGCTGTATCTGTGCGCAACGGCATTGATACGTTGCTTTTTGAAAAGCGCCCTTCCAAGCTGATTTTGGATCTTTCGGAAGTGGGCTTTATGGATAGCTCGGGCTTGGGGCTCATCATGGGGCGGCTGTCGGTAATGAAATCCTTGGGAGGTGATATGCTCCTGCGCAATCCGGGAAGAGAAACGCAGATGATCCTCTCTTTGGCCGGTATGGAGCGCCTGATCCCCACAGAATATAGCGATACGCAAAGTTTGCCTGTCAATCAGCATTACGCGCATCCTCATATGGCAGCAGAGTCAGTGGCAGATCGAGCGCCCAAATCTGCTTCCCGAAGACGGAGTAAAGCCAAAGCCTCCGGCACCTCAGCTTGAAGAAGGAGAATACCATGAGCAGAAAAAAGAGTATATTCAAAGGAAAAGTGATCAACCGTCTTCAGTTTAAGCTTCCGGCGCTGTCGATCAACGAAGCCATGGCGAGAACCATGGTGGGGGTATTTGTTTCTCAACTAGATCCCGAGGTGACCGAATTGGCGGATATCAAATGCGCCGTTTCTGAAGCGGTAACCAACAGTATCGTGCATGGATATCGCTATGTATCAAGTGGCGCGGGAATCGTGACGGTGACTGTGTCTATCATGGAGGGACGCGCCGTAAGGGTGGAGATCAAGGATCAGGGCTGCGGAATTTCTAACGTGCAGGAGGCCCGTCAGCCCTTGTTTACCACCGATGCGGCAGGGGAGCGAAGCGGTATGGGCTTTACGGTCATGGAGAGCTTTACGGATGCCATGAAGGTTGTATCTAAGCCGGGGCAGGGAACGACAGTCACTCTCTGCAAGGTGTTGAAGGATCGTCCCGAAGTGGCAGGCGGTTATCGCAGACATGGACAGAGCTGAGTTTTCCGGGTACATATTCCGCCGTAAGGTGGCAGAAAGGAGACAACAGCTATGCCAGAATCCATTCGCACTTCGGAGGTTGTGACGGATCAGAAACATCACGCGGAAGAGATGGTTGAGGAATGTGGTCGCCATGCAAAGCAGATGACCATGATCCGTGCGGCGCAAGAAGGGGACGAGACCGCTATGGAAACCTTAGTGGTGGAAAATATGGGGCTTGTACGGAGCGTTGCCATCAAATTTCGTGATCGAGGTACCGAAATGGAGGATCTGATCCAAATCGGTACCATCGGGATGATCAAAGCCATCCGTAGCTTTGATTGTGGACGGGGTACCGCTTTTTCCACGTATGCCGTTCCCCTCATCATCGGTGAGATTCGGCGGCATTTGCGAGATGACGGTCTCATCCGTGTCAGCCGAGGATATCGCCGTTTGGGGATGCTTTTGATGCGGGAGCGTGCCCGCATCGCCACTGAAGAGGGGCGGGACGCCACCATCAGTGAGTTGGCCGAGGCCTGCGGTGTCAGTACAGAGGAAGCCGCTACGGCTTTGGATGCCCTGTCTCCCGTATCTTCCTTGTCAGACAATGCTTATGGGGAGGATTCTCCCGAATTGGGGAGCACAATCCCCGATCAGGCAGAGGCAGATGATATGGCACGCCGCATGGATGCCATCGCCTTGATGCAGATTATCGAGGCCCTCCCCCCCATGTGGCGCAAAATCGTGTTGCTACGCTATTACCGTAACATGACCCAACAGCAGGTGGCTAATTTGATGGGACTTACGCAGGTGAAGGTATCACGCGAAGAAAAAAAGATCATGGCGCATATGCGTGCCCAGTTGGAAGGCTCGTAAAAGTAAAAAGAGAAGGCATTCACCGCACGGGTGAATGCCTTCTTGGTTTGAGGATTACTGTTCCATCAGAAGAATACAGTCGGGGGAGAGGATCAGGGTCTCTCCGCCATTGCAGGACGAGACAGGGGTAAGATTGTGATCTTCGTTCAGAAGGGATACTTGCCATGTGCCGTCGGGGATAAGGAGCGTTACCTCATTGGATTGTCCCGTGGTAGAGGACGCATTGACCACCATGATCCCTCGCTTTCCGTTCGCATCTCCTGCGGCCAACGCGAATACGCCTGTATCCAAAAGGCCATTGGTTTCGTTGGCAAATGCGTATTGAGTTCCCAGCCGGTACAGGCGATTAAAGGCGACCATGCTGTAGTAGGCCTTGAAGGGCTCTCGAGTGAGCGGATTGAAAAGCCCACCGTAGCTGGATTCCATGGTGGCATCGTAATACATCAGCAGATCTACCGAGCTGTTTTGCATGGCAACGAGCATGGATGCGATGGCGGAGGCATCGGCCAGCGTGCCGCGGCGGTGAATGCCGGGGTTCCATTCGTTGAGGATGCTTTCGGTCTCGGTAAAGCCGTACTTGTCTAACATTTCTCTGGCGTAGGCGGCGAAACGGATGTTTTCCATTGGACTCGCGTAGGAATGCCAAGAGAAAAAGTCCAAGGGGGCTTTGTGACCTTCGCTTGTGATATGCGTTAAGAATTTCTCAAAAAATTCAATGAAATATCCTGTTCTCGTGGAGACGTTGGCTTGGGTTGCGGCGGCTGTGTTGAGAATCTCGTAGAAACCGCAAGAGGCGTAACCGCCGATTTTCAGTTGGGGGAAACAAGATTTCAAGTGGTTGGCAGCAACCTCGTAAAGGGTGAAGTATTCTTCCATGGTGCCTCGCCACATGGGATTTTCTGCGATCACGGGCTCGTTGTCGGGCTCGTTCCAGATCTCCCAGTAGGTGATACCCATGTGGTAACCCTCAGCCCAGCCCTCGTTGTAGTGACGGATGATATGCTCGCAGATCACCGCCCATTTATGGGGATCTTTGGGGGGGATGGAGCGTCTGGGACCGATGGAGGGATGATAATTCTCGATGGTACAGCCCAGACGGTAGAAAGGCTGTACGCCTGCCGCGTTCAGCTCACGGAGCAGGTGATCGGTAAAGCCGAACTCGTAGTTTTGGGGATCGGCGGGGTCGGCGTCAAAATTCGGAAACAGGTTGGCTATGTCCACAAAAATCCCGCCGCCCAAAAGACCGCCCGTGTCGTGCAGGCGCGCATAGGGGATCCCCGCCTCGGTGAGGTAGTGGAAGGTATCGCAGTACGTCCAGAACATGGGGGCGTTGTTGACGGCGTGCATGGGCTTGATTTTGCCTGTGGGCTTTGTAAAATCGGGTGTGATGCGGATGATCGACATAACAAGTCTCCTTTCGGGGTTGTGCCTCTATTTTACACCAAAATCCAATATTTGTCCATAGGTTTTCAAAAAATGGCGGATGATTCGGAGATAAATTGTTGTTTGCCGGCCGTGCCGCCGGCATTTTGACCTTCCCCTCTGGGGAAGGGGGACCATCCGAAGGATGGTGGATGAGGTGAAAACCATTGAAGCGCAATACATTTTCGACTTTTGACCTCACCCACCGCGTTGCGGTCCCCCCTCCCCAAAGGGGAGGGTTTGGTTTCGAGAAAACCGGCGCTAAACAACAATTTACCATCTCCCCCCACAAAAAGACCGATACCCTCCGAGGAAGGTATCGGCCGAAGCGTATTATTCTTTGACGGGATAGATGATATCACCGTCGGTACAATGGATCACCAGAGGATAGGCAAGCTCGTACAATGTGGGATCAGCGATGGCTGTCATTTCTGCTACGGTGCCGTCAAAGATCATCTGGTCAATACCCATGATCGATAAGGTATCAAGGTGGATGGAGGGGAAGGAAATTACGAGGTCATCTCCTCTGGGTTTAAGGGTTTTGGGGAGTTTGATCTCCGAGACGTTTTCAAAACTGCCGCTGTGTGCAGCCAAAACCTGATCAAGATAGGGATCGGTGATCCCGTGAAGTTCTGCTAAATCCTTGAGCTTCAGCCTGTCGGCATAACACCATTCAGCTGTGTACCAGGGAGTGATCATTGCCAGATCGTGAGAACGCAGGGCATATTCGATTTCGGTGGCGGTGTAATCGAATACGTAAATGTTGGTATAGGCGGCAATAGGATATTCGGAAAGTAGATCATTCTTCAGATATTCGGAGGTGCAGAACTCCAGACCCTTGAGCTGGTAATAGGACATGAACTGCTTGTAGTAGTAGTTCTCTCTGTTATTATCGTAATATTCTAAAACCGCCGTTTCAATTTTTTTAAATTCTTCGGCAGAGATGTAGGTGGGGACATTGTAGGTAGGTTTTATAAAAACACCAACTACTGTCTCACCGTCGGGTGAGGTTTCGGGAATCTCTACGGTGATATCCCCTTCATAGAGAATGTTGATGATGACATTGGTGACCATGCAGGTGCCGTCGCCGTTGGAGTGATAAACGATCTTGTAGGGAATATCGGGTGTCATCCCCTGATAGGTGTCAATATCCAGCGATTCGGGGTCAAAATAGGGTGTGGTATCTGCTTCGGTGGGTGCCTCTGTCTCGGATGGGAGCGTAGGAATTTGGGTTTCCGTAACCTCTGTGTCGGTTTGTTCCTGCGTTCCTGCGGGGGAACCCCAGGGATCCTGTCCCATGCGGAGAATAACCGCCATAATGGAAAGGGCTACCACGGCGCAGATACAGGCCGCGCCCCAACCGCTGCCAAGGAAGCGGATCACAGGATTGCCGTTTCCTTGCTTTTTGGTGCGGATGCCCAAGTAATCAGGCATAGATTCCAAGATAAATTCATCTCGGATACAGTTCAGCTGTTTGAATCTGTTATAGCGCTTCATACGGTATACCCCCTTTCCTCAAGGTAGGCTCTCAATCGCTCGCGAATTCGATGCAACCGTACCGAGACATAATTGGGTGTAAGCTCGTACATTTTGGCTAAGGTTTTGACGGGAGTGGCGTGCCAGTAGCGTCCCAAAAACAGCTTGCGATCCATAACCTCCAGCCCGGTGAAAAAAGCATTGAGGATATTGCCAAGTCCCGAATCCTCTTCTTCGGGCAGGCATTCGGCCAGCTCGTCTAAAATCAGCTCCATGTCTATGTGCGCCAGGCGACGCTGGTTTTGACGGTAACGGTCAATCGAGAGATTTCTTGTGATGCGGCAGAGAAAGGCTTTCAGCACCTTCGGACGCTCCGGGGGGATGGAATCCCAGGCCTTGATCCAGGTGTCGCTGACACATTCCTCGGCATCCTGACGGTTATGGAGAATGCCCATAGCTACGCCATGGCAAATTCCGCCGTATTTGACGGTGGTTTCCAGAATGGCGCGTTCTTTGCGAGCCCAATATAGCTCAATGATGTCGTTGTCTTCCATAAATATGTTCCTTTCCGTTTCGATGGGCAAGTGATGGATGGCGCCTTTGATCTATCGCGTCACTTGCTTTCACCACCTATGACGAATGAAAAGCCTCAAATCTTACAGATAGCATTGAAAAAACAAAAATTATTTCAAAAAAGCAGATACCTTCATCGGAGAGTATCTGCTTTCGTTGGTGATATTAGAATGGCCAGACAAAAATACCGAAATGAAAACCGGCGTAAATCAAGGCTGCTTGGAGGATAATGATGACGGGAATGCCCAGCATGAAGCTTGCGTGCTTGGTCTTGTGGCGGATGAGCAGCATACACAGGTACATGGCCACGGAACCGCCCAGCGCAGAGAAGACAAACAGACTCTTTTCGGGCACGCGGAGCTTGACGTTGTTGAATTTAGAAAACAACTTGTCGTAAATACAGACAACGAGAGAAATCACGGACATAACGCCCACATAGATGAGCAAAATTTTGAGCGGGGTGTTCATGAAAATCCTCCTTATTTCTTGGCGTTGTCCTTGAGGGACACCACCTGGTTGAAGGTGTTCTCATTTTTGATATCCTTGCAGAAATAGCCGAAGCGGACGAACTGGAATTTCTCGCCGCCCAGGGCGTTCTCCAAAGAAGGCTCTACCATAGCGCCCTCGATCTTCAGGAGAGAATTTTCATTGAGGAAGTCCAGATAGGTCTTGCCCTCGGGGACATCGGCGGTGTTTTCGATGTTAAACAGGCGATCGTAGAGCATAAGGGTAGTGGGCTTGGCGTACTTGGCGGAGAGCCAATGGATGGTACCCTTGATCTTGCGGCCGTCGGTGGGCATACCGCTGCCCGTCTCCAAATCGGCGGTAGCGTGGATGCACTTGATGCTACCATCCTCATTCTTCTCGATTTCACCGCACTTAATGATATAGCCACCCATGAGACGTACCTCGCCCTCGGGCTTGAGGCGGAAGAACTTGGGCGGAGGCACCTCGGCGAAGTCATCGGCGTCGATGTAGACCTCACGGGTCATGGGAACCTCACGGGTGCCCAGCTCGGGCTTCTGGGGGTGGTTGGGCAGGGAGATCATTTCCTCCTTGTCCTCAGGATAGTTGTCGATAACCACCTTGATGGGGTGTGCAATAGCCACGCGGCGCAGGGCGTTTTCGTTGAGATCGTCACGGACGCAGGCCTCCAGCTGGCGGATATCCACGGTGTGGTCGGTGTTGGTTACGCCTGCCTCGCGAACGAAGGTAAACAGGGCGTGAGGGGTATAGCCGCGGCGGCGCAGACCCTTCAGGGTGGGCAGACGGGGATCGTCCCAACCATCCACATGACCCTCCTCAACCAACTGACGGAGGTAGCGCTTGGACATAACGGTGTAGGTGATGTTCATGCGGCCAAACTCCCATTGATGGGGCTTCTGCTCAAAGCCGATCTTTTCCACTACCCAGTCGTAGAGAGGTCTATGGTTGCGGAACTCGCTGGAGCAAAGAGAGTGAGTGATGCCCTCCAGAGCGTCCTGAATGGGGTGGGCGAAGTCGTACATGGGATATACGCACCACTCGTCGCCCTGACGGTGGTGATGGATGTGCTTGATGCGGTAAATGACGGGATCACGGAGGTAGGGGTTATCCGAAGAGGGGTCGATCTTGGCGCGCAGGG
>SVTB01000098.1 GCA_015064015.1 Oscillospiraceae bacterium
TCGCTTCGTCATGGAGTTGGGCTACGAGGGATACCCCGAATTTCAAAAAGCTTTGCAGGAACTTATCCGTACCAAGCTTACCTCCGTCCAGCGTATGGAGGTCACCAATCACCTCATCGGCGAGGGCGACGTGCTGGAAAAGGTGCTCATGTCCGACGTGGACAAAATCAAACGCACTTTAGAAGGTGTCGGCAGAGAGGACTTTAACGCTGCTGTCAATGCCATTGTCAAAGCAAAAAATATCTACATCATCGGCGTTCGCTCCTCTTATACGCTGGCAACCTTCCTCAACTATAACCTCCGCATGATCTTCGATAATGTCCGCCTCATCGAGACTACATCGGGTGGCGAGCTATTCGAACAGATTTTACACGTGGGAGAGGGCGACGTGATGATCGCCATTAGCTTCCCCCGTTACTCCAAGCGCGTTATCAATGCTGTGGCCTATGCCCGTAAGGCGGGGGCGCAGGTGGTGGCGCTGACAGATTCCTATGAGTCGCCCATCGCCGGGGAGGGCAACCATGTGCTGGTGGCTCAAAGCGATATGGCCTCCTTCATGGACTCCCTCGTGCCTCCCATGAGCATCCTCAACGCCTTGGTTGTAGCCGTTTCCCGTGCCCGCGAAGAAGAAGTCAGCCAAAGACTCCATAAGTTGGAGGAAATTTGGGACGAGTACGATGTGTACTTAAAGAATCCTCAGGATTGATTCATGGAGCGAGACGAGAATAGATGTGAGGTAACCTCTGCTGATCTTTGCGATACGGTTAAGGTATTTGAGCAATATAAGACTGCGGAAAATTTAACCGCACGCATTTCAATCCATGATAAATACAGTACCAATCATCAAGGCTTTGGTAATTGGATATTTGAACAGTATTGCTTTTTTGAAGGATGCCATGTTCTTGAATTGGGATGTGGAAATGCCGCCATGTGGAAGGGAAGAGCGCTTCCCCCAAATGCTCACCTGTGGCTGACCGATCTTTCAGAGGGAATGCTTTCTGCTGCGCAAAGGCATATACCTGCAGGTGGTATGGTCAGCCTTGCGCAAGTCGATATTCAGAACATCCCTTTTCCTGACAACACCTTTGACACGCTCATAGCCAATATGATGTTATATCATGTCCCCGATCTTGACTGCGCATTACGGGAGGTAAGCCGTGTTCTCAAGTCGGATGGCACCTTCTTCTGCGCTACCTACGGTGAGAACAGCATCGCTGAATTTGTCCGCTCTGCCGTAGCTCGCTACATGAGAGAGCAGAAGACACCGATGAATCATGTGTTCACTTTGCAAAACGGCACATCTATTTTGAAAAAGCATTTTGATCAAGTGGAAAAGCGGCTGTACCATGACAGTCTGGCCGTTACTGATACGCGTGATCTTGTGGCTTATATCCGCACCATGTCGTCCATGGCCGATTGCGGTGATGTAAGCGACGAAGAGCTTTTCCGTATCCTCGATGACATGAAGATCGATGGGGTGTTGACCGTTCCGAAGGAATACGGTATATTCGTTTGCCGAAAATAAAATACTCACTTGGCCCAATCTTTATTTTTTGAAAGTTTTTGAAGGGTCAAGGGAAATGTTTTTCAAAAAGTTTCCCTTGCGTACTCTTAAATAATTACCATGAAAAAAAACATCGTCATCGTCGGCGGCGGTGCCGCAGGGCTGTTTGCCGCCATGAGAGCGGCGGAGACCTCGCAGGACATAACCGTCACCGTTATTGAACAGAATAACCGCATGGGCAAGAAGCTCCGTATCACGGGCAAGGGCCGCTGCAACGTGACCAACGACTGTGACCGCGACACCTTCCTTGCCAACGTGCCCACCAATCCTCGTTTTCTGTATGCTGCCATCAGCTCGCTGACCACGCGAGATGTCATGGATTGCTTTGAAGGCCTTGGCGTGCCCTTGAAGGTGGAGCGCGGACACCGCGTGTTTCCCGTTTCGGATAATGCCCACGATATCGCTGATGCACTGGTGAAGCGGTGCAGAGAGCGGGGAGTGCAGTTCGCCTCGGGGCGGGTCAACCGCCTTTTGACCGAGACCGACGGAGAGGGAAGGACCCACATCACAGGCGTGGCCTGCGGTCAAAGAGAATTCCCCGCCGAGGCTGTCATCCTCTGCACAGGCGGCGCATCTTATCCCACCACAGGCTCTGACGGCAACGGATATGACCTGGCCGAAGCTGTAGGACATGAGATCGTGTCTCCCATCCCCTCCCTCGTGCCTTTGGTCTGCGCAGATTCTGCCTGCGTGGATATGATGGGGCTTTCTCTCCGTAATGTGCGATTGACCGTGCGAAATACGGAAAAGAAAAAGATCATTTACGAGGACTTTGGTGAGATGCTCTTCACCCACTACGGTGTGACGGGGCCGCTGATCCTCAGCGCATCGGCTCATATGCCCGACCTGGTGCCGGGACGGTATGAGCTGTATATCAACCTCAAGCCCGCCTTGTCCGAGGCTGAGCTGGATGCCCGCATCCTGTCCGATTTCCAAAAATATGCCAATAAGGATTTCATCAACGCCCTCTCCGACCTTCTGCCACTCAAGGCCATCGAGCCCGTGGTGAAGCTGTCCGGCATTGCCCCCCGCAAAAAGGTCAATGCCATCACCAAGGAGGAGCGGAAGAAGCTGGGCGAGGTCATCCAAAAGCTGATCCTCCATCCCACTACCCACCGTCCCATCAAGGAAGCTATCGTCACCAAGGGTGGCGTTTCTGTGAAGGAGGTTAACCCTAAAACCATGCAGTCTAAGCTGTGCAAGGGGCTGTATTTCGCCGGAGAGCTGTTGGACGTGGATGCTTACACGGGAGGCTTTAACCTGCAGATCGCCTTTTCTACGGCACACCTGGCGGCTATGGGAGCCGTGGAGCAGGTGACAGAGAGTTAAAAAAGAATGGGGTCAAACCCCATGGGCGATACACTTACTACCCACTATTTGCTTTTTTGTTTTGATTTTTAAAGTTTTTGAAGGGTTCCAAGGGAAACTTTTTTCAAAAAGTTTCCCTTGGTCGTACCCCCCACAAGGAGTCTATATGGATCACATTCAAATTGCCATCGACGGCCCCAGCGGGGCAGGAAAATCCACGGTTTCCAAGGCCATCGCCAAGGCTATGGGCATCGTTTATGTGGACACGGGGGCGCTGTACCGCACCGTGGGGTACTATGCCCGCGAACAGGGTATTGCCGTGAACAACGCCGTAGCCGTGGTGCCGTATCTGGATCATATCAAAATTGACGTTAAATATGAAAACGGCGTGCAGTGCGTGTATCTCAACGGGGAGAATCTGGGGGACCGTATCAGGCAAAACGAAATCTCTATGTACGCCTCGGCCGTCTCCGCCGTTCCTGAGGTCAGAGCCTTCCTCTTGGATACTCAGAAGAAAATTGCCGCCGAAAACCCCGTCATCATGGACGGCCGCGATATCGGCACCGTCATTCTCCCCAATGCCCAGGTCAAGATCTTTTTGACAGCCTCTAATGAAGCCCGCGCTCGTCGTCGTTGTATTGAGTTGGTCGAGAAGGGTATGCCCGTTTCTTATGAGGAAATTCTGGCTGACATGAACCGCCGTGACGAGGCCGACCGTACTCGTGCCGTCGCCCCCGCCGTTCCCGCTGATGACGCTGTGATTTTTGATAACTCGGATATGGATTTCGACACCTCGGTGTCTGGATTGCTGAAGCTGATCAAAAACACTGCCGCTGAGAAAGGAATCGTCCTCTCATGAGTGATAAGACACAAAAGGAAACAAAAAAGATTCGCCCCAAGGGCCGCCTGTATACCGTGCTTCATGCCATCTTGGCTGCGCCGCTTCGCTTCTTTACGGGAATCCATGTCCATGGACGTGAAAACGAGCCTGCACCCGATCAAGGCGCGTGTCTTGTGATCTGTAACCATTTGGTATGGCGAGATCCTATCACCCTCTGTGCCGTTTTGAAGCACAGACAGCCTCACTTTATGGCCAAGAAAGAGCTGTTCAAGATCCCCTTTTTGGGTTGGCTCATTCGCGCTTTCGGTGCTTACCCCGTCAATCGCGGTGGAGCGGACGTGAGCGCTATCCGCTATACCATTGATATGCTAAAAAAAGGCGTGACCGTGGGTATGTTTCCCCAAGGGCATCGCTATAACGGTACTGATCCCCGTACCACTAAGCCTAAGATGGGCGCGGCTATGATTGCTCTCAAGGCCGATGTACCGATCCTGCCTATGTTCATTAAGGTGAAGAACAATAAAGCCAAGCTTTTCTGCCGTAAGGATGTTTATATCGGCAAGCCCATTACCCCCGCCGAGATGAACTATAACCCCGAAGCACCCGGTGAATTTGACCGCATCATGGGAGAGCTGTTTGAGAAAGTATGCGCCTTGGGAGATGATCAAACATGAGAAAAGTCCTCGTTGCTGAAAATGCCGGATTTTGCTTCGGTGTAGCTCGTGCTACTGCCGCTGTGGAAAAGGAAATGGCCGAGCGCATCCCCGGGGAACGCATTTATACCTTGGGGC
Organism: Oscillospiraceae bacterium; assembly: GCA_015064015.1. GTDB lineage: Bacteria > Bacillota > Clostridia > Oscillospirales > CAG-272 > CAMEON01. The sequence goes on from SVTB01000098.1 coordinate 4,505, forward strand.
GCCTGATCCATAACGAGACTTATAATCAGCGTTTAGAAGCAGGTGGAGTCAGGGTGACCTCGGTTGAGGATATCCCCGCCTTGGCGGATACGGCTACTGCCGCGTCTCCCGTCAAAGTCTTCGTCCGTGCCCATGGTATGACCCGTGAGTCCGAAGAGTTGCTCATGGCTTGCACTGAAAAAAATCCCTACTTTTCTTTTGTGGATTGTACCTGCTCCTACGTCAAAAAAATCCATCGTATTGCCGCCAAGCAATGGGAGGAAACGAAGGCTGAGGGGGGCGAGGGACGATTTCTTGTAGTTCTTGGCTCGGAGTCGCATCCCGAGGTAATCGGCTTTTTAAGCCGATTTGAAGGCGAAACATATGTATTTTCTACCGCCGAAGCCTTGGAAAGGGCTATTTCGGATGGGAAATTAAACAAAGTTTGTGCAAAACGGCCAATACTTATTGCACAAACAACCCAAAATTTAGCGGAATGGGAAAAAATCAAAAAAGTTGTAAAAAAGGACTTTAAAAATCCGCTGATTTTTGATACAATATGTAGTGTTACGGAAACACGGCAGAAGGAGGCCGCAGACCTGGCACACGAATGTGATTTTATGGTTGTCATCGGCGGGCGGGACAGTTCAAATTCCGCTAAGCTCTATAACATCTGTAAATCCATTTGCGCTGACACTGTGTGGGTCGAGCAGGTTCAAGATCTGCAAAACAAAATTCCGTTATCCTGTCACCAAGCAGGGGTCGTGGCCGGGGCATCCACCCCCCACGATATTATAGAGGAGGTTTCAAACAAAATGAGCGAACAGATTCTAAATGAAAATTTCGCGGAGATGCTCGAAGAGTCTCTCAAGACATTAAATACAGGAGATACCGTGGTTGGCACAATTACTGCCATCAACGCAGGCGAGATCCAGCTTGATCTGGGTGCAAAAGTTACCGGCGTGATCAAGCAGGCACAAATCACAGATGATCCCTCTGCAAGTCTGGAAGAGATGTTCAAAATCGGAGATGAGGTGGAGGCATTCGTGATCCGTGTCAGCGACGTCGAAGGCTTCGCTGAACTCTCCAAGAAGCGTGTCGATTCTGACAAGAATTGGCTGAAGGTGGTCGAAGCTTGCGAGACCAAGGAGAACGTTGAAGGTAAGGTTGTTGCCGCAAACAAGGGTGGCGTTGAAGTGGTTGTTTACAACAACAAGGTATTCGTACCCGCTCGCTTCACCGGTGTTCCCCGTGGCGAGGACTTTGCAGTGCTGGTTGGCCAGACTGTGACCCTGCGCGTGATTGAGATCAAGGAAGGCAAGAAGGCTAAGGGTTCCATCAGCGCCGTTTTGGCCGATGAGCGCCGCGCTCGCGAGAAGGCTTTCTGGGAAACCATCGAGGAAGGCATGGTATTCACCGGTAAGGTTAAGAGCCTGACCTCCTACGGTGCATTTGTTGACCTGGGCGGCGTGGACGGCATGGTTCATGCTTCCGAGCTTACCTGGAAGCGTATCAGCGATCCTTCTAAGGTTGTATCCGTTGGCGACGAGCTGACTGTTTACGTCAAGAAGCTCAACGTTGAGGATAAGCGCATCTCCCTGAGCTGCAAAACCGAGGAGTCCAACCCTTGGTACATCTTCACTCATCAGTACGCTGTTGGCGACGTGGCTTCCGTTAAGATCGTAAGCCTCATGCCCTTCGGTGCTTTCGCAGAGATCGTGGACAACGTGGACGGTCTGATCCACATTTCCCAGATCGCTGACCACAAGATCGGCAAGCCCGAGGATGTTCTGCAGGTCGGTCAGGTCGTTGACGTTAAGATCATCGACATCGACAACGAGAAGCAGAAGGTCAGCCTGTCTATCCGTGCCCTCATCGAGGAAGCTAAGGCTCTCCTGGATGCTGCTGAGGCCGCTGAGGCCGCTGAGGCTACTGAGGCAACTGAGGAAGTTGCTGAGGTTGCTGAGGCTACTGACGCTGAGTAATTTCACACAAAATGTAAAACCGCAGGATGATTCCTGCGGTTTTTTCTTATGTCTCGACGAGTTCGCTCTTTTTTGTTCTCATGGCCATCAGCACCACGCACCCGACGGTCATGACCAAGGTCACCGCCAAGCCGCCCTCCATGCCGAAGGCGCCGCCATGAATGAGAGCCCCGCCCTCGCTGACGGTGGCGGTCAGCAAGGAAGGCGTGCCCGTAATACCGCTGACAGAAATGCCAAAGAGATTTCCTTGAGCAAAATTCCATATCGCGTGGAGTGCGCCGATGCCCCAGATGCTACCACGCCTCAGGGTATAAAGAGAAGCGAAAATGCCAAATAGGGTCAGATTCAGGAGTGCTAACGGCGTTATGCCGGGATTACCCAAATGGAGCGCTGTAAAGATCAAGGCATTGATGAGTACTGCCGCCCACAAAGGATAGCCCCTCTGCAAAGATACCATGAGATAGGAACGGCAGAGGACCTCTTCGCTCATCCCTTGAATCATAAAGCCGAGGAAATAGAAAAGGATCAATCCCCACGCGGGGGAGGGAGTGAGAGCGAGGGTCAGATGACCCGTGAGCAACGCAAGGCCGATGGCTCCGCCAAACATAAGAAGACCTATGCCCAGTCCGGCGGCATACTCACCTACGGCACCCTGTTTGACAAAGCCCAGAGAGAGAAAACTGCGTTTTTCTATGCGGCGGCAATAGATCAGGCAGGCGGCAATGGTGGTTGAAGTCAGGCAAAGGTGTACCGCCATGAGCCAATGGGGAAAGATCACCTCAAGGTTGGGGAGCGCTTTCATTATCTCAGCAAAAGAGCATCCGGAGGACAGAAGATTTTTGAAAGCTTCGCTTGAAAAAAGAACGGTCAGTTGAAAAGGAGATAAAAGAATGGCTTGTGTCATAGACCCAATGCCGAAGATCAAAAGAAAAATCAACACATCTTTGAGCATATTGGGGGGCGCTTGATCTCTATCCTGCTGAGCGAGAGAGGTGTTTTTAGCGGCTTGAAGCATCCTTGTGATGCGAAACTTACACATGACGGCTCCTTTCTTGATATGTGATAAGAAAAGTATAGCACGGAGGAAGGGAAATGTCAAGTAGGTGCAAGAGTGCCAATAAGGTATTGCGTATATACCGAAAATATGATATAGTAAGATGACTTAAAGAAATTTGAAGTTGTGCGTGAGGTTGTGTTTTTTCTTTCGATATAGAGGGTGAACACGTGTTTGACGCAAGGGAGTGTTAATGTCCCAAATCCAATGAAAGGAGTGCTTATGTCTCTCAAATCCAATGATATCTTGATTGACAGAAAGATCAGAGAACTGCTTTCAAACCGCGATGAGAGGGCGCTGACTGAGGTACAGACCCGTTGGGGGAAGTTGCTATATGGGTTGGCCTTCCGCATCACCGGCTCTGCGGCAGACGCAGAGGAATGTATCAACGATGCGCTCCTTGACCTGTGGCAAAGACCGCCCATTGACCCCAAGATGCCAGTCCTGGCTTATGTCAGCACCTTAGTGCGCCGACGTGCCGTGGACCGCGTGCGGTACAATACGGCGGAACGCCGTGTGGGCGCGTCCTATGCCTGCGCTTTGGACGAGCTGGACGAATGTCTAGCTGATCCCGAAGGGCAGGGAGATACTGAGGTCTCTGCTATTCGTGATGCCCTGCAAGCCTTTTTGGACGAGCTTGACGAGAAGAATCGAACGGTTTTTCTTCTCCGCTATTACGGTGCCTTTTCCAATCGCGACGTGGCCCGTCGATGTGGCATGGGTGAGCGCGCGGTGGAAATGCGCCTGAACCGTATGCGCAAGCGATTGCGTCAATTACTGAACGCATACGGCATCTACCTATAAACGAAAGGAGCTTTCACATGAAAAATAACCGAGAAAAATTGACCCGCGCTTTTGAAGAACTCCGAGGCGATACCCTTGGAGGCGTTATGAACGCTATGGAAACCCCTGCGGTAAGCAGAAAGACCTACACCCGCCGCTTCGTCACCTTGGCCGCTGCCTGCCTGGCGGTGGTGATGGTGCTGGGTGCCGTGGTGGCCGTTCCTCTCTTGACTGCCGATGAGCCGATTGTTTCTGCCACGGATCAGGAAGGTATGTCTGACATGGACTCCGTCCTCAACTCCCCCGCGGAGAATTATCCCTTTGTTCGTGTGCAGGTTTTGTCTGCGGCAACGGACGGTGAAGAAGAGAAAGAGGAAAACGTGTCTGTGGATACGGAATCCAACCGTATTATGCTGACCTTTAACCTTGGCGAGGGTGAGAAAGTGGAGATCACCAGCCATCAGACTTTAAATTCCCAAACTGCCGTTTCTAAGCGAATGGAAGACTTGCTTTTGAGGATCGAGAGTATGGATTTTACCGACAACGCACTTAAGGTTTTGGAGCGGATGCTCTATCGAGAGATTAGGTGGTTGGAAAGAAACGGAGAAATCGACACAGAGTTGGAGCCCTACCGTGTGATGACCCAAGTCAGCGACTGCTCTTTTTTGGTACACAAAAATTTGTTCCGAGCAGGATATCTTTCGGATGTCGTAGATTTTATCATCCGCAACGAGAACGGTGAGATCGTGGGTGCGGGTAGCGTTTGTCTTGCCGTAAAGATGCTGTATTCTTCGAAAATGGTACGCTATGAGATTCTTGGTTCCAAGCGCTTTGACACGCCCCTGAACGACGAAGAGGCGGCTGTTTATATGGACGGCTTGCACGAGAAGACCGAGGCCACCATTGCGGGAATGGACTTCACCCCTGCAACGGCCGAGGAAGGTTATGAGCTTGCCAAGATCGACATTATTAAGACTTGCTTTGGCAACGGACAGGTGACCTTTGCGGTGGATTCTCTTTGGACCAATAGCGCTCCCTTCTGGGACTTCCGTTTCCATAAGATCAGAGGTAGGGCACATGAAGAAGAACGGTTCTTTATCAGCTTCCCCGACGGTACATGGGGGGAGATTTCGGCGGATAGCGACTGGATTGACGAACCCTGCGCCGATGA
>SVTB01000099.1 GCA_015064015.1 Oscillospiraceae bacterium
GGGCTTTGCCCCTGAACCCCACCAAGAACCTTTTTGAAAAAAGGTTCTTGGAACTCTAAAAACTTTCATCAATATGAATTTGTTTTAAGAGTTTTTGAAGGGGGGATGGCGGAAACTTTTTGCAAAAAGTTTCCCCCGACCGTACCCCGCTAAACAACAATTTATCTCAATTATAATATTCCTCCAAGACTCTGGCTGCCGCCAGCGCCGCATAGGAACCTCCGCCGGCTCGCTCGATCACTGAAGAAACGACGATCTCAGGGGTGCGAGAAGGCGCGCAACAGACAAACAAACCGTTATCATTTTGGTTTCCGCCCACCTGAGCAGTACCCGTTTTGCCCGCCACGGTCACAGGCACGCGAGACATCCAAGAGGATATGCTACCCGAGGACGTAATCACCTGCTCCATGCCATACAAAATTTCTTGACGGTAACTGTCTTGAAGGGCAAAGGAACCCAACACTTCAGGAACCGTTTCCTGTACCACAACACCCGTGGAAATGTCCACCGCCCGTTTCAGGAGATGCGCTCCGTAGCGCGTGCCGCCATTCACCAATGTGGACAGATACACGCTTAGTTGGAGTGGGGTAAAAGCGTTGTCCGACTGCCCGATGGCGGCGGCGATAGTATCGGTGGCCATCCAGTCCTTTTGTTTATTAGCGATGCGCCAAGCAGGTCCCGCTAAAATGCCCGTATTCTCACCCAATTCGATGCCCGTGGATTGCCCTAAACCAAAAAGGGTGCAGTAGTGATTCATTTTTTCAATGCCTAAGCGGCGCCCCGCCTCATAGTAATAGCAGTTACAGGAGACTCGCAGGGCATCATCTGCCGTAAGCCATCCGTGCTTTTTGATACCACCGGTACTGTTATAGACCCAACATTTGGGTTGATAGCTACTGTAATACGTATATATACCGGCACACTCCAGTTGAGTATCCGCTTTGACCACACCCTCCATCAAAGCCGCCACCGTAACGGCAGGCTTGAAGGTAGAGCCCGGCGCGTACAAACCCAGCAGCGCACGATTGTACAAGGGAAGTGCCTCGTCCACCTCCAACTTGGCGTAGTCCTCGCTAAATGTCGAAAGATCGAAGGTAGGATAAGACGCCAACGCCAGCACCTCACCTGTGTTGGGATCCATCACGCTGATGGCACCCGCCTTGCATTCGTCCTTCCCTAAGTTATTCTGCACATAGGAGACATTTTCTCTGAGGCCATCCTCGGCGGCAATCTGCAAATCAATGTCAATGGTCAAATACACATCCTTGCCTGCCACGGCCTCTACCTTCATGTATTCATTTACGACACGCCCTTCGTCATCCTCCACGATCACCTTGATACCGTCTTGCCCGTGGAGATACGATTCAAAGGATGCTTCACATCCGGATTTTCCTACGGTAACGTTCATGTTGTAACCGAGTTCTTTATAATAGGGCCACTCCTCAGCGTAAATCGGGCCGGTTTGCCCCAGGATATGGGATGCGTAACCCGGATAGCGATATACGCGCTCATAGGTTGTCATAAAGCTGATTCCGGGCAGAGACAGCTCTTTTTCGGAGGTAATGGTCTTCATACTGACACCCTGTGCCAACACATAATCATTGGCACGGGAAAAGCCCATGGTTTCCATTCCCCAGTAAATATGCAAAAGGGTGTTGATCTCTTCGGGAGAATACAGATATTCTCCCTTTTCATTTTTAGAAAGGAGATGATATTCCTCAAAGAAATAATCCACCAGCTTCACGGCCGTTACGTGGGACAGAGGATCCGTATCAAAGGCCGACGTAGCCGTTTTGGTGGACATCCCCCCTGCTTTCAGGGCACGGATCACCGCGGCGCGAAGCCCGGAAGAAGTAAGCTGATCCACCAACGCTTCATAATCCGCCGTTCCTTTCGTGGAAGCCGCAGAGGTATAAGTCACCTCGGGATATACACCCACGAAGGGATAACGATGCTCTGTTTGCTTGTCCCCCTCCCCGCATTGATTCAACACGGCTATGGCCTTCAGAAGAATGGCGTTGCGATCGACGGGATCGGTAGGAAAAATACTGTAGTCTACCGTCAGGCTGTAGGTATATTCATTGGTCACCAAAGGCACTCCGTTGCGGTCATAGATCTGTCCGCGTACCGCCTGCACAATGACCGTACGCTCGGTGGTGCCCTCCTTGGCATGGCCGCCAATATTCTCACTACTCAGCTCCATGACCGCGAATACGCCGACATACAGCACGCAGCACACAAGAAAGAAGATACCCAGCGCTGTGATGCGGCCAGCACGGTTACGGTTCTGACTAAATGATGCTTGCATGGGATCTCCTTTCTCTGAATTTTCATATCAGGATATACTTTGGATTGCCTTCGAGCTATGTTGTGGGTGTGGGGATCAGGTTCATAACCATCAACAAGCAAAGCACAAAAATGCAAAGGAAAATGCCCTTGTTTCCAAAAGCGGCCACCGCACGATCTTCCGAGCGCAGGGGACATTCCCCGCTACCCAGATATATTTTCCTGGTTTTGGCATAATAAATAATCAAAACCACAGCGGCTCCCATAGCGGCATAAATCAAAAGGGAGAGCAATATCAGCACCGCATATCCAACGCTATGCTCCGAGATAAATTGGGTCATCGCCTGGGTGTCATTGGAATCAATGCTCTCCATACCGCCAAGACCCAACCATTTGGCGAGATTGGGCATAATCATCATACCCATGAAATTCATGAACATATGAAGTCCTACCGACCAGTACAGCTTACCTGTCAGGGTATAAGCATAGGCCATGACAAGGCCTACCATGAAGGCATAGAAAAACTGGAAGAAGTTGCCATGGAACAGGGCAAACAGCAGGGCTGACAGCAGGATAGCCATTCCGTCGCCATAACGACGCGCACGATCAATGAACAGTTTTCGAAACAGGAATTCTTCACCAATGGGCGCAATGATTACGGTGCCGATCATGATCATCCACCAAGGACTCTCGGAAAGGCTGTTCAGGGAATTTTCGTAATTGTAATTCATGATCCCTGACATCCACTCCATAAGGCGGGTACCTACAATGTTGCCAATATACATCAACCCAAAGGAGATTACGGCAAATAATGCAAAATGCCCTATATGAAAGCGAGGCTTTTCATATACAAATCCCGCGGAGGTGTAATGAGGGTCATGCGCCCCCTTCTCCACGCGGCGTAAGCAAAGGTAAAATGCAGGAAGCGCAAATACATAAAGCGGTACCAGATTCAACACCCAGTTGAACCACCATTGCTCATAAAACTGAGGCAACAAATATGCGGCCGCATACAGAAGGCCGTAAGACGCGGCCAAGTATACGCCCCACAGCACCACCACCGCAATGCCAAGCCCCGCATAAGCTTTGCGGGCGGCGTGAAACGTGTCTGCATAAAGCTCGGAAGCTTCGGACGGTTGATGATCTGACATCATGAATAAATCTCCTTTCACGTTATCTACGGCGGAACTCTATAGGATCCCCCAAAAGCTGAGGATTACGGGCAATACGGCCCAGACCGTTGACCACGGCATCCAAGGGATTTTTGGATACGACCACGCGCATACCAGTTTTTTGCGACAGCGCTTTTCCCAACCCGGGAAGCAAGGCGCTTCCGCCTGTCAGCATGATCCCCAAACCATACAGCTCCCGCTCCAGTTCATGAGGCGCTTCCTGCACCACCGTGTCAACAAGGCGCGCCACTGCTTCAATGGCTGGCTTGATCGCCTCGCAAATATCTATGTGATCCACCGCGCGGCTTTCTGCCAGCTTGGTGCGAGCGTTGCGCCCCCTGACCACCATCTGCCCACGATCAATACTTGGGTCGGCCGTGCCCAGACGAAGTTTGAGTGCCTCGGCGGCGTTATCTCCGATCAAAAGATGATATCTATTTTTCAAATAGCTGACAATGGCCATATTCAAGCGGTCACCTGCCACCCGCAGGGTTTTGGCATGGATCACGTTACCTGAGCTGATGATGGCGGCCTCTGCCACGCCGCCACCCATGGACAGCACCAAATGTGCGCGGGGCGAACGAACGTCCAATCCCTCACCCGCCGCCGCGGCATACACAGCCGGGATCACCGCCACCGAGCGGGCTCCCGCCTCCAGTACCGCGTTTTCCGCGGCCAACTGGTGTACCTGATCCAGATAATACGGCGCAGCTACCATAACAGCGGGTCTCTTGAACAGAGTGCACAGGCGTTTGGCATCAAAAAAGCCCGTAACCATTCTTGCGGCCACTTCAAAATCCGTAATAAGGCCATCCACCACGGGACGATACGCCAAAATATGCTCCGGGGTCTTACCGATCATGCGGCATGCTTCACTTCCCAGCGCCACCACCTGATGCGTGCGGCTGTCAATGGCCGCCGCCGTGGGACAGCGCAATACCACCCCTTCGTCGGATTTCCATATGCGTGTATAATGAGTACCAAGATCCAATCCAATGGTATAATTCATAACCGCCTCTTCCCATTCCACCGCGAAGGACGGCCACGCCCTCCACGTTAAAGAATCAAATCAAATGCTTCTTTCAAGGTGGTGTAAAGTCTCCGCACAGGCAAACCCACCACGTTAAAATAATCTCCCTCGATGCCTTGAATATATTTGGCCGCCTGTCCCTGAATGGCATAGGCCCCGGCCTTTCCCATAGGTTCTCCCGTGGCTACATAGGCATCGATATCTTCTGCCGTCATAGAAGAAAAATACACCGTTGTCAGCTCATGAGCCGTCACAAGGCGTCCCCCATACCACACCGCAATACCGCTGGCCACAGTATGTCCTCGCCCTGAAAGCATGGACACCATGCGGCAAGCATCCTTGGTGTCCTCCGGCTTGCCCAAAAACACGCCGTCCAGCGTCACCAACGTATCCGAAGCTAAGATCAATGTGCCGGGCTTCAAAGCTCCTTCGCTTTCCAATAACTTTTGTACGGCCATGCACTTTTTCTCAGATATGGCCTCTACCCGTGCCCCCGGATCAAGAATGTCACAGGACTCATCTGTTTCCGCAACCCGCACGGTAAACGGGATGCCCAATGCTGCAAGAATCTCCCGCCGTCTCGGAGATCCCGAGGCGAGAATGAACTGTATATCCGTCATGATGGATTCCTTCCTACGATGCGTCGTTTCTTCAGAAACGCATAACTATAGATATTATATTATACCATATAATCTTGATAATAGCAAGAGCTTCGGCGTATTATTTTGTGAAAATTTGACGATGACAATTTTAGAAATAGACACATGAAAATTCCCCTCTCTGTGGCAGAAAAAAGCAACAAGATTTTCTCCGCATCTTGACTTTTTATATGGCCTGTGGTACAATAAATCCGCTTGCGTGCTTTTCGTATCACGCAGACAAAAAGATACCCGAGCTGTCACAAACCGACAATACGGTACGGGAGGATATATGCGTATACGAACTTCCTATCAACATACCATCTTAGCCGCTTACGGTGGATACATCACCCAAGCGATCATCAATAATTTTCTTCCCCTTCTGCTCCTAACCTTTCAGAGCACTTGGGACATTCCCCTTTCCAAGCTGACACTTTTGATCTCCGTCAATTTCGGAGTACAGCTCACGGTAGACCTTATCTGTGCCAAAATCGTAGATAAGATCGGATATCGCCCTTGCATTGTCACCGCACACATCCTTGCCGCCATAGGTTTGGCAGGTTTGGGCATACTCCCCTTCCTTTTCCCGGACCCCTATGTAGGAATTTTACTGTCCATCGTCATTTATGCCATCGGTGGAGGCATTACCGAAGTACTGATCAGTCCCATCGTAGAAGCCTGCCCTTCCGACAACAAGGAATCCGCCATGGAGCTGCTTCATTCCTTCTACTGTTGGGGTCATGTGTTCGTCATTTTGGCTTCTACCGCTTTCTTTGTCTTGGCGGGGATTGAGCATTGGCGTATCCTCGCGTGTCTCTGGGCCCTGTTCCCTCTCTGCAATGCTGTTTACTTCAGCCTGGTACCCATTTGCCAGTTGAATGATAGCATCGACGGAGAACAGCTTCCTATCCGCAAGCTCTTCCGCCTGCCCGTGTTTTGGCTGTTCGTGATCCTCATGCTCTGTGCGGGAGCTTCGGAGCAGGCCATGAGTCAATGGGCCTCTGCATTTGCTGAGGCAGGTCTTGGCGTATCCAAGACCGTGGGAGATTTGGCAGGTCCCTGTATGTTCGCCATCCTCATGGGTCTTTCCCGCCTTATATCATCCCGCTTGACGCTCAAATACGATCAAAGCAAGCTGATGGTTGGCTCCTGTACCTTGTGTGTAGCCGCCTATCTTTTGGCTGCCCTGTCGCCTTGGCCGATTCTGTCTCTCGTGGGATGCGGACTTTGCGGCTTGTCTGTGGGTATAATGTGGCCGGGCACTTTCTCTTTGGCCGCGGTGGCCTGTCGCGGCGGCGGCACCGCCCTTTTCGCCTTCTTAGCCCTCGCGGGAGATCTCGGCTGTATGTCAGGCCCCGCCGTGGTAGGCTTCCTTTCCGAAGGCTTTGGCGGTGACATGAAGATTGCCCTGCTATTCGCCATTACCTTCCCCGCTCTTCTCGGCGTGGGTCTTCTTCTCCATCTTCATAATACCAAAAAGAATTCTGACAAATAAGGAAAGTTGAAATTTTTATGACTTCATCCGCTATTGCCGTTCTTGTGATCTTTTTGATCACCTGCGGCAGCTTACTTACACTGGTTTTTGCTAAGCCGCATATCATGCTTGGCGGCAAGAAGCTGAGCATCTTTTGGCTAGCCCCCCTTCTTGGCGCTCTCGCGTTGGTTATCGGAGGATTTTTAACACCTGCCGAGATCATTTCGGGACTTACGGGCGCAGGGGATGTTAATCCCGTCAAAATTCTGCTTCTATTCTTCACCATGACCATGATGTCGGTGTATTTGGACGAGATCGGCTTCTTTCGTTTTTTGGCCGTCAAAGTGCTAGATCGTGCAGGACACAGCCAGCGCGTGCTTTTCTTCCTGCTGTACGGCTTGGTGTCGGTGCTGACGGTCTTCACCTCCAATGATGTCATTGTACTCACCTTCACCCCCTTCATTTGCCACTTTGCCCAAAACGCCCGCATTGATCCTATTCCTTATTTGGTATCCGAATTTGTGGCGGCCAACACCTGGAGTATGGCGCTGATCATCGGCAACCCCACCAACATCTATCTCGCGGGCTCCGCGGGCGTGGATTTCGGAGGCTATATCGTGAAGATGATTCTGCCCACCGTCCTCTGCGGTCTTGTGTCCATGGGAGTTTTGTACTTCATGTTCCGTAAAAAGCTTGCCGCCCCCATTGATCCCAAAAGCGAAAAAATCCCTCCCATCGACAAAGTTACCGAGGTGCTGGGGCTGGTTCATCTGGGAGGCTGTATCTTACTTCTCTCCCTGTCCTCCTTTGTCAACCTCCCCATGTGGCTCATCACCTGCGGATTTTTCCTAAGCCTTGTGATTTGCACCATGGCGGTCAGCTTTTTCCGCCGTCGTGCCCCCTTCCTCATCGCCAAGTGTATTCTCCGTGCCCCTTGGGATCTCGCCCCTTTCGTGCTGTCCATGTTCGTCCTTGTGCTGGCGCTGGACAAATACGGCCACACCGCGACATTGGCAACGTGGCTTGGGCAATTCGACAGCACCCCCCTGATCATCATCGCATTTGGCGTGGCTTCCTTCTTGGCGGCCAATATCCTCAACAACATCCCCATGAGCGTGCTGTTCAGCTCGGTCATCGCCGTTTTGCCCATGGCAAACGATCCGTTTCAAGCTGCTCTGATCGCCGCCGCCCTGTTCGCCTCGGTCATTGGATCCAATTTGGGTGCCTTCTTCACCCCCACGGGCGCTCTGGCGGGCATCATGTGGACAGGACAGCTTCACGACCACGGTGTTCCCTTCTCCTTTGTCACCTTCGTCAGATACGGCGCAACGGTGGCCATTCCTGCGCTCATGACGGCGCTGGGCGGACTGATCCTTGTGTTTATGATATAACAAAATGAGCCTCCGTCGGATTTTTCTCCGACGGAGGCTTTGCTTATTCGTTGGGTGTCGTTTCTACAAAGTAGGGCAACTCTGTCTCGGCGCAGGAGCCGTCGCAGTAGGGTCGAACCTCAAGACAGAACGCATATGTATAGAGGCCACCCTCATAGGCATCGGTTTCGGGAATGTAGTCACCTTGCTTATAGCCCAAGATCTCCACGTAAAATGTACCGATTCCCGCTTCAACGGGATCACTCCACTCTCGTCCTTCGTAAAGGATATTAAAATTCTCATCGTAAAGAACCCAATTTCTGATCTCTGCACCTACGATCTGACAGCCGGCACTTTCTATGACAGACACAACAGGCAAAGATGAAGCACAATCTTGGATGTTAAAAACAACATCTATCACCGGGTCTCCCTCTCCCCACGCAATCTGCTCATCCAAAGCAGTCACATTTCCATGATTACCTCCGTAGGATTCAAGAACATAAACATCCGGCTCGTATATCTCAAAATCATAGTAGGGATATTCCTCCCCTTCCGCTAGCTCCACGCCCGTATAAGTCAGGCGGTAACGGCCAGGCGGGGTAATTTCCCAATCAAAGCGAAGCACATTTTGATATTTAGCAAATGCCGTAGAGGAATTCGGAATGATAAGTGAACGATCTCCATTGGCATTGGTTGTAACACCATAATCCACAACAGCCCAAGCCACCGGTACGTATTCACCGGTCTCCAAATTGCGTAATTGCCACGATTCGTCACCAATATCCAAGATTGCCCCCGCCTCCGTGGAGGTCAGGGTAGCTGTAAGTCTACCATCCATCCAGCCCCACGCATATCTGTCTTTATCGGTCTTGACGGTGCAGGAGCTGATCGGTTGGCTATCAAGCGTATGGAGAACATCAGCAACAAACGCATACTCATACACACAATGGTGCATCTCTCCCCCATCGTGCTCCACGCGCAGGGACATATACCATTTGCCAACCGGCAGCTTCTTTATGATAAACCGATTCACGGATTCCTCGCTGTCAAGCCCCTGCACGGCACTTCCGGATTCGACAAGCTGCATATCCATGTCGTACACCTTGAACTCTTTGACGGTATACCCCTCGGCAACATCCAAATAATCCGAGATCCCGTCTTTGACCCAGATCACCGTAGGCAAGAGCGGTGTTTCTCCACTCTGCATGACGCCTTCAAAGCCCAAGCCGTCGGCTGTTTCGCCGTGCTGGAGACCGTCCTCCCCTTCGGTGAGGGTGGTGCTGCTGCACAAAAACTTCGGAGGTATATACTTTCTTTCTAAGCCGTGCAATACGACCGCGTTAACTTCCGACTCCTGCGTGTCGGACACATCCGTCTCATTCTCCGAAGGCTCGTCGGGGGCGGGCATCTGTTCGGTTTCGGGTGTTTCTTTTTTGGTCTCCCCGGGGGATATCGGCATTCCGACAGGCGGGGTC
>SVTB01000100.1 GCA_015064015.1 Oscillospiraceae bacterium
GCCATAGGCGGCGTGCGTCACCTTGAGAGGGTTTCTCAAGGGAGAAACATCTCCCTTGAGCGGCGTTCTTTACTCCACTTTCTTTCGACGAGGAAAGAAAGTGGAAAAAAGATAAACAACAATTTATAGGCTTTACAGATTCGGATTTTCTCCTTCGACAACCGTCACCTTTTCATAGTCAAAGCCATCCTCGCGACCGTTCTCGGGCAGGGGAATCATGTCGGCAGGCTGTACCGAGGTCACACCATCAAAAATGGGGATGCAAACAAATTCAATGCCGCGATAACCCGCGAGGAAAACCTCAGCATCGTAGCACAGAAAAGGCGGGGCAACCCCGGGGCTTTGAGGGCTTTGCGATTGACTTCGAGGAACGGTAGGCAGGGTCATGACAGGGGTGCGGCCGTTGCGATCCGAATACATGACAGACAGCGCGTTGCCGCGGTTGACGTCTCCCTCCGCCCCTTGGCTTCGAACGATGACTCTCGCTCCTTCCAGGGGAATGGCACCGCCGGCCGTAGCTACGCGGAAAACGAGCTGTCCGCGTCCCCCTGCCGTGTTGCTTGGGATGGATTGGCTGATGTTCATAGAAGCCTCCTTACGGTTTGATTTCCTTTACAGGGTATGTATTCATGCGAGCGAATGTGATATAAATGGTAAATTTGGTTGACAAGGAGATTGTAATATGGTATAATTTCAGTAGCATATGAAAGGAGGCGAACCGAATGGCGAAAATCAAATGGAAGGGAAGTGCTTTGTTAGCTCCCCTCCCGCCCGTTATGGTGACCTGCGGCAACATGGAAACCTCCAATATCATCACCGTGGCTTGGGCCGGCATCATCAATACTCATCCTCCCAAGGTGTCTATTTCGGTGCGCCCCACTCGCCATTCCTATGGCATTATCAAAGAGACAGGGGAGTTTGTCATTAACCTGACCCCGGAGCACCTTATCCGTGCCGCAGATTATTGCGGTATGTATACGGGGGCCAAGGTGGATAAATTCACCGCTACGGGACTTCACAAGGAGGAGGCTCAAACGGTAGCCTGTCCTCTGATTGCTGAATGTCCTTTGTCGCTGGAATGTAAGGTGACGGATGTGATCCCTCAGGGCACCCACGATTTGTTTTTGGCAGAGGTGATGGCTGTTAACGTAGAGGAATCCCTCTTAAACGAAAAAGGCAAACTTTGCCTCGAGCGAGCCAAACTGGCGGCCTTTGCTCACGGAGAGTATTTTGCCTTGGGCAAGAGTTTGGGGCTTTTCGGCTTTTCCGCCGTGAAAAAACACAAGAAAAAGCCTGCGGGGAGTAACGAAAAAAATACGCGATCTCCTAAGAAAAAAAACGCGCCAAGCAAAAAAGTATAAGAAAAAATCCTGTGATCTTTACAAATCACAGGATTTTTCTTTATTTCAATTTAAGCTCCATGATCAGCGCGTCTTCGGTGGGTTTGGTGTAAAAGCCCTTGCGACGGCCGACCTCTACAAATCCTACCTTTCGGTACAGAGAAATGGCAGGAGTGTTGGATGCTCTGACCTCCAAGGTAATGTTGGCGAGACGCTCGGCTTTGGCGTGCTTGATGAGTGCCTCTACAATGGCAAGTCCCAAGCCCTGCCCTCGGTGATCGGGATGTACCGCGATGTTGGTGATCTGCCCTTCATCTACGGCGATGAGCATACCGCCGTAAGCGGTGACCATAGGAGGCTGGGCAGCAGGCAGAGTGCAAAGATAGCCTACGCCGATGCCTTCTTTGGTGAGAAGCTCCAGACTGGAGGCACTCCAAGGCTGGTGGAAGCAAAGCTTCTCAAGAGCGGCCGTTCCTTCCAAGTCTGCCGTGGTTGCGGTTATGAGACGAGGGCGATGCTTTATACGTGTTTTTTTATTTTCGTCAGACATAAGTATGACTCCTTGCGATATAATTATGGATCATTCAATGCCTATGGCCTTGTGAATCTCGTCGCCTACAGGCACAAATTTCTGATCAAAGCGGTCATACAGGAAATATTTTCCGTAGTTTGCATCCCCAATGATATAATCGGAGGCGTATTCGACATAGGTCAGGGTATAATACAGATCGGGATACGTTTCAGAAGCAAAGCGAACACAGTAGGTTTTATAAGGGGTGCTGGCAGGATAGAGAACGGATTGATTCTCGCTGTAGTCCTTGATGATGGTGTTGAGCAACGCCTCTTCCTTGAGCTCGAACAGCTTATATTTGGCTGTGCCGTCCAAATAAAAATTCAAAGCGGTGGGCTCCATGTCGCGGAGAGTTGGCAGAGTTACACCTTCGGCATACAGGATATTCGCGTCCTCGGTGGCCAACCACTTCCCGGGATCCATCTGGGGGAGAGCGTACAATACCAGTTCGCGGTCTTTGACAATCAGCTTGCCTGCCTTTTCTGCCAAAGTCACAGCTTCGTAGCAGGTGGAGGCGTGGTACCATGTTACGTTGTTGGACTTGTCCATAGCGTCGCCTTCACCGATGCCTTCATGGATGGTTACGCCACAGGAGGTCAGCACCAAAATCGACAGGATAAGGCACAAAAGAGTAATTTTGCGGATATGCTTCATGTTTTTTACTTCCTTTCAAGATCAATAACCGAAAACGCCCGAAAGGGAGTCATCGTTTTCGATCCACTCTCTGACGGGGATAATTCGGTAATCCGTAGCGGTATCTCGGATGATCACTCGTTCAATCCCCGCATTGATGATCATGCGCTTGCACATCATGCAACTGGAGGTGTCTGGGACGAGAGAGCCGTCCTTAGGATCTACGCAGACCATGTACAGGGTGGCACCCAGCATCTGTTCGCGGGAAGCGTTGATGATGGCATTGGCCTCGGAGTGAAGGGAGCGGCACATTTCATATCTCTCACCGCGAGGAATATTCAGCTTGTCTCTCATGCAGTAAGCCAGATCGTTACAATTTTTACGTCCACGGGGCGCGCCGTTGTATCCGGTGGATACGATGACGTCGTTTTTCACGATGATGGCACCGTATTTTTTGCGTAGGCAGGTGCAACGCTCTGCCACGGTTTGGGCGATATCAAGATAATAATTTTCTTTGGAAATACGGGTTGCCATAGATCCTCCTTGTAGGCGGTTGAATTTCATATCTTGTATATCATACCATATTTCCGTGAACAAATCAAGTAGCTTGAGAAAAATGTGTGCGAAATTTGTTGTTTTTACAGTAGAAAATCAATGATTAAGCGGTGCTGTGACGTATGGCGAGATCCCTGCAAAGATCATCACCGCCAAGGCTTTTTGATAGTTAGGATCAGACAGACGTTCTGCTTCGGTGGGATTGGACAGGAAGCCACATTCTACCAGTACGCAAGGGGAAGGAATTTGATCCAAAAGATAGATGCTGCTACTGGCGGCTTTGATTTTCCGTCGGTTTTCGGGCTGAAGCCAAAGCGCGCTCTGCTGAATGCTGTGGGAGATTTCACGGGACAGGGCATCCTTTGTTCCGTACCATACTTGGGTGCCACTGTATTGGGATTGTGGGAAGGCATTCATGTGGATGCTGACAAAGAGAGCATCCCTGCTGTGCTCGGCAATGGTTCGGCGCGAGAGCAGGTCCAATGCCTTTTTTCTTCCTTCATGATCGGCGGTGGGATCATACAGAAGGATATCCTCGGTTCGCGTCATGACTACGGGAATACCGTTTATTTCCAAAAGATCCCGCAGAGCGAGGGCGACCGCCAGATTGACATCCTTTTCGCATAAGCCGCTCTCTCCGATGGCGCCTCCGTCCTTCCCACCGTGTCCCGCGTCAATGACCACGCAAGTCAGTTGCCTTGCGTGGTCAGCTTCGGCGGCTGTGGGTGCCGCAGTGCTTTGCGGCAGGGACAGTAGCAAGGCTGTCATCAAAAACAACCCCGAAAACAGGGCAAGAAATGCGGGGATGATCAGCGTGGATCTTGAGTTTTTCATGCAAAAATTCCTTTCGTAGGGGAGTATTCTCTTTTGAAAAGTATGCCCTGCCTCGGCGCTTTATGCAACCGTAGCAGGGCATTTCCATATGTTTCAAAGCGTATGCTGTGCGCGGGGATCCACCCTGACGGCAATGGCTGAAAGATCGTCGGGAGAACCCGAGGCCAAAGCGCGGCGCAGAATTTTGAGACGGAGGGAATCCATGCTGTCCGGCAGAGGCCCCGACAGCAGATCAATGAGCCAAGGACACTCGTCGTTGCCCAAAGTCACTCCATCGCTGACCATGACGACCACGTCTCCCGGGTGCATCCGAAAACGGAGTAACTGAGGATCGCTGTCCTTGAGAATACCGATGGGCAAAGTGCGTGAGCGTAACTTGTATACCCGTCCACCTCTTACAACATAGGTGGGCGCAGCACCGTTTTTGGCAAAGACGGCCTGGCCGCTCATGAGATCCAATTCCATGAGATCCACAGTGGCAGAGCATTCGTCTCCCGTCCCGTTATTCTTTTGACGGATAAAGCTGTTGAGCATTCGTATGGACAGTTCCGCACGGTTGCCGGCAGACAGCATTTTTTCTAAAAACAACGCGCATATATCGGAGGTTTGGGAGGCTTCTTCCCCCGATCCCATGCCGTCGCTAATCAAGGCATAAAAGCAAGCGTTGTCGCTTTTGAAAAGAGCGATGTGATCCCCGCAGGTGAGGGGAGGGAGATAAGCGCTGTGTCCGTCTTCGTTGGTCAGAGGGGTGGGAAGAGGGTCTTTTTCTTTGGTGCCTGCAGGGACGGTGCTGCCCGCATAGGTGGTTTCCAGCTGTTCCTCAGAAAACAAGCTCATGATGGTGACACCGTCAGCATCGGATTCACTTTCAAATATGGGAGATGTAAGGCGGGTGCCGCAGATGCCTTCAAATACTCGGCGCATATCCGAAAGTCCACGGTCGCTTCTGTCGAAATAACAGCCCCGGACAATGATACGGCAGGTTCTTGTACCGCAGACAACCACGCCCATGACAGAGACCTTGCGGCTTTCGAGCCACTCAAAAATTTTGTCTGCCGCCTCACGGTTACAGCGAAATTCCTCTTCGTCGTGATGTAGGGTATCTTGAATGAGGTCAGCCACAGATTCGTAATCGGTGGCAAACACCTCGGCTTTTTCGCTTTTGATGAGATGCTCCGTGAGCTTGCCATAACGGGTGTTGATGTCCTCCAGAATGGTTCGGATATGGTGACAGTCTGAGATCACTTCGGGGGAAATCCCTGATAGCTCGAGGTGCCCCTTGTGGTACAACTGAGCGGACAAGCGGGCAGAGATGAGATCGGCGGGGTGGCATACGGCTTTGTCGCATTCCTCCCGATGCCTGCAACGAGCACAATGTCGATCAAACACTTCATCGCACATACGGCGAAGCTCGGTCAGCTTGGGCTTTCTCAGCTTTCCGGATAAATCATAAAACATATGAGACAGGGATGTAAATGCCCCTGACAACGCCTCCAGGCGAGAGCGATGGGCCTCGGCGCGGGTCTTTTGCTCCATGGCGGCCGTAAAATCATTGGCGGTTGAGGAAGCGGTTTGACGTGTGGCGACAGGGTATTTCAGACTAAGCTTTCGGATAAGCAAAAATAGAGGGATGCTGATGAGCATAGAGGGAAGATAGGCGACCAGCTGGCTAACGCCGCTTCCGAAAACAGTCCAAATCAGGGCGGCACCGCACCCGCCCGCAAGCGCGATGTGGTGAGATAGGAAGTGAAGAAGACCATAGAACATGGCCCCCAAGATAAAGGCAGGGGAGAGCAGGGGATCTGCGGCCAATCCGCAGAGGATAGCGGCCATCATACCGGGAATCAATCCACGGTGAGCTGTGATATGTAGGGAAAGTACCAGTGCCAAGATGGGAGAAAGACGAAGGATAACGTAAGGGGGCAACAGAGAAAGCGTGTGGACTTTAGCGCCCAGAACGCATAAAAACAGTAGGAGAAGTCCCGACACCAGCGTCATGAGAGAATAATGCGTGAGCAGATGGGTGTGGCCGTGTCGAGGAAGCACGTCGGGGGCGGAGGACGGGAAAAGCAGTTCCAAGCCGTCATGGCTCATGCAGAAGGACAAAAGATACGTGAACAGGGGGGCACATACCATCCCTAAAAGAAAGCCTAAGAGATTATATACCGCAAATTCTCCGATGAACCAACGCCACAGGCCAAGGGAAAAAGCGCCCAACGAAGAAAGGAGCAGACGAATGCTCATAGGTGTCTCAAACAGATGACGTGTCGAGGTATCTTCTTCGCTTTGTTCTGTATGAGGGGTTTCTTCAGGAACCTTTGCGGGGGTATTTCTTTTCCCGTAGTAATAATCTGTGACGGTATCTCGTTCGGCTTCGGTTTCGGATTGCCACAGGCGCTCGGTCAACCGACATAATTGAGTATAGGCCGAAACGCTTGACTTGACCGCAGAAGGAGACTTTTCGGGAGCCGTCAGCATTCCGAATAAAAGACGCAAGAGAAATATGAAAAGATATAGGATCCACCCGGCCCAGAAGGGAAGAGGAAAGGCAGAATGAAAAACAGAAAGCAATAATCCTGCCAGTACATACAAAATACCTTCCGAAGATGCACACAACAGGGAGAATCCCAAAGGCATGGCCCCCAAAGGGAGAGAACAGGTACCCAGAAGATAGGCGGCACCGCCAAGCAATATTCCTCTGAAGAATAAGGCGATACGGGTGGCGGTGGCCATTCGGGTCCTATGGTCAGGAGGCTCTCGGCGGCGGACGTCAGCGGTGGATTGGGTATCTTGGTTATGTAAATGAGGGGAGTGCTCCATCATCGTGCAATTCTCCTTGATTTTATTTTTATCCTGTGTGAGGTACATCATGTATTGCCTCGATTTGTGAATATTGAGGCTTTTGCATTTTTATTATACGTCATTGCGGATAAAAAAAAGGTCAAAGGATGGGGGCGAAAAACAGATTGTTTTGTCGCAATCGGCGAGGCCCTTCAAAAAATTCAGATGCTCCTGTACAAAACGGCGGGAAACTCTTGCAAAACCTCTCGAATTATGGTATGCTATATATGGCCATGCCCTTTAGCCGGGGAAGCCAGTCAATTTTTTGAAGGAAGGTAGCTGTTATGTATACGTTGCAGTTGTCTCGTATGAGCCTGTCCGTTGATTTTGGCGTGGGACAAATTACGTCATTGATGATGAGCGGTAAGGAACGTCTTGCCGCGTCCACACCCCTGTTCAGGGTTAGGCTTAGAAATCGTCAGGGGATACCTACGGTAGTTGCGTCTTGCCACGCCAAGGCTTGCCGATTGACCCAATCAGGCGCGATCTATACTTGTTTTGATACCGCCGAGAGCGGCCCCCCTCTTTCTTCCCTGACCGTAGAGGTACAGCTTGTAGAAAAGGACGGGCGCGCCGAGTGGTACGTGGCGATACAGCCGAACCATCCCGATTATTTTGTCGAATGGATCGACTTCCCCTTGGTGACGCTGCCCGCACTCAAGGATCATAACACGGCGGGAGACGGCGGCAGTATTCTGCTCCCTTATAATGAGGGCGTGTTGGTGTCTGATACGACTTTGCGCCAGACGTCGGGATTCGGGCATACCGAACCGGAATATCCCTCTATGGGAAGCTACGCGATCTTTCCTAATATGATTTGCTCCCAAATGATCGCCTATCTTTGGGATGATATAGGCTTATATATAGGTGCACATGATCCTGACCGCGCCGTTAAGGCCATTGACTTTTATGATGATCGCGGCGGTGTAACCATGCAGCTCCGTTTATTCTGCGGTGTGGATTTCGGAGAAGCTTTTGCAACGGCCTATCCAATCGTGTGGACGGCGGTGGATGCTCGCTGGGAATCTGCGGCTGAGTTGTACAGAGATTGGTTTGCTTCCGCTCTTCCTCCTCGCGTGCAAAAACTGAAGGAGAATCCCAATCTGCCTTCGTGGTATGAGGATGCGCCTTTGGTGGTGACCTATCCTGTGCGCGGAAGACACGATATGGATGATATGTCCCCCAATGCGCTCTATCCTTATACCAATGCACTACCCCTGTTGGATGAACTGCAGAAGATCACTCAAAGCCGCCTGCTGGTGCTTTTGATGCACTGGGAGGGAACCGCGCCTTGGGCGCCTCCCTACGTGTGGCCTCCTTATGGGGGTGTTGAGAATTTCAATGCCTTTAAAGATGCCTTGCACGGCAAGAACCATATGCTGGGCGTCTATTGCTCCGGTTTTGGATATACCTTGCAAAGCAACCTGATCGGCGAATATGATTGCCACGCAGATTATGAGGCACGAGGCTTGGAGCGTGGGATGTGCGCCGCTCCCGATGGAGAGATTTATATCAGTAAAATATGCACGGCTCAGCGTTCGGGCTATGATATTTGTCCCGCTTCTCCGACGGGTCACGCCCTTTTGGCGGAGGCCTACACACCTTTGTTTGAAAGCGGCATTGATTACGCCCAAATCCTTGACCAGAATCATGGTGGAGGACAGTATTTCTGCTATGGTCGTGACCACGGTCATCCCCCGGCACCCGGCAGATGGATGACGGCGCATATGCAAAAAATGCTGTCGGAGTGGAATGAGCAAGCTCCCGGGATGCTCTTTGGCTGTGAATCCGCCGCCGCGGAGCCCTTCATCGGAAACCTTCTTTTGAGTGACAATCGCTTTGAATTGAACTATATGTTTGGCACTCCTGTGCCTCTATATGCGTATCTGTACCATGAGTATCTTCGTAATTTCATGGGAAATCAGGTATGCTGTCCTTTCCGTCCCGAGGATGATACGTTGCCTTATCGGTTGGCATATGCTTTTGTAGCGGGAGATCTGATGACCTTAGTTCTGAATCCCGAAGGAAAGATCATGTCCGATTGGGGTCAGAAGAACTTTGAACATCTGCCCAATAAGAACAACGCCTTACGCCTTGTTGCAAACTTGACACGCTTCTATCGGAAGGAAGCGAAGCCTTATCTTCACGAAGGCCGTATGATCCCCGCTCCTTCTGTGAATTGCGGTGGACGAGCTTTTAAACTTATGTATTTCGAGCGAAGCTTTACGTTTCCCCGCGTTTTGTCTTCTGCTTGGGAATGCAGGGACGGTAGCCGTGCGTTGATTTTAGTCAACCCCGGTGAAGAAGACGAGATATGCCGTGTAAACGGTACGGAAATCAAGGTGGCGGCTATGGATGCCCGCTTGGTTTCTTTGAATTAAAAACTGCGATATATTTTTAGGAAGTACATGAATGAAAAATCCCATTTGCCTTAATAGACAAATGGGATTTTTCCCGTAGCCAAGCAAAAATTGCGGTGGGATTCTGCGTAACCTCCTATTCGTATCAAAATCAAAGGGACACCGATTGGGCTACCTACCATAAAGCAGGTAGGATAGCCCAAGAGCGCCCTTTCTAAGAATGAGATACGGTGTAACCGAGATTTCGGTTAT
>SVTB01000101.1 GCA_015064015.1 Oscillospiraceae bacterium
TTCGGGTGTTTCTTTTTTGGTCTCCCCGGGGGATATCGGCATTCCGACAGGCGGGGTCTCTATATCGGGCTGCTGCCCTGCCCAGATGATACCGCCCATGACGCTGACAGCCACCAAGGAACAGATGATCGCCACGCCCCAGCCGCTTTCAAAGAAAGCAGACAGACGGCGGGATCGTTCCTTCTTTACGGGAGTAGCCGCGACGCCTTTCTCTTCGGGCAGAAGGGCATCCATAATCAGATCATCCGCCACGTTACCCAAAACGCTGTACGCGGCAAAACATTTTTCGTTCGTCATATGCTGTAGCCCTCCTTTTCAAGATATGCACGGAGCTTTTCTCGCATTTTATAGAGCCGTAAAGACACGGCGTTCTCAGAAAGCCCGTAGACCGTGGCCATGCGACGGACGGTGTAGTTATGAAAATACCGTCCCAAAAACAAACGGCGGTCCAGCTCGTCGGCGGAACGCAGAAAGCTGTCGATAAGATATCGCAGGGTGCCGTCCTCCTCGGCGGCAGGGATACACTCGGCCAGTTCTGTCAGCGACAGCTCCAGATCCTTATTGCGCTTATGCCGATGGGCAACGCGGTAACGAGTGATAGCTAAATTCCGCGTGATACGGCAGAGGAAGGCGGCCAGCACGTTGGGTCTTTCGGGTGGGATGCTGTTCCACGCCTTCAAATAGGTATCGTTGACACACTCCTCAGCATCGGAACGGCTGTCCAAAATCCGCATGGCGGTGCGCATACAGGTTTGACCGTACTGACGGTCGGTTTCCACGATGGCCTGCTCGTCACGGGCGAAATACAGCGCGATGATTTCCTGATCGGTCATGATCTTCTCCTTTCTCGCAAGGTTATTGAACGTCCTCACCTACCATGACGCCTTTCGGGGGCAGAGTCTTTCCAAAAAGTTTTAAAAAAATCCGCAGAAATTTTCTGCGGATCTTTTTATATCACACCCCTGCGTGCTTCTCAAAGAAGGTCTTGGCGGCCTTGGCATAGCCGTCGGGGTCAACGGGATAGGCCAGACCGTGTCCCGCGCCGGGGATCACCAAAAACTCCTTGGGGGCGGTGCAAGCCTCGTAGCAACGCTTGCTCATATCGCAGGGAACGAAATCGTCGGTGTCGCCATGAATGAACAGCACGGGCACCTGCGCTTTTTTCACCGCCTCGATGGGCGGGGTAGCGTCCAGGTCAAAATGACCATAGACCTTGGCACCCAGCTTGATGACGTGATAGAGCAGGTCGGCGGGGAGCTTCATCTCCCGCACCACCTTTTTGATGATCTCTTTAGCCGAGGAATATCCGCAATCCTCCAACACGCCCACCACGCAATCGGGCAGATCGGGGTGACCTGCCGCCATCATGACGGTCGCGGCACCCATGGACACGCCACCCAAAAGGATCTTGGCCTCGGGCGCGAATTTCTCGTGGACGAACTTGACCCACGCGATACAGTCCTCCACTTCTTTGACACCAAAGGAGATAACCTTGCCGTCGCTGAGTCCCGCGCCTCGGTGGTCAACCAACAGAGCGCTGTGCCCCATGGCGGCGCAACGGAACACACCGCCGTTGAGGTCTCGCTCCGCCCAGCCGCGATAACCGTGGAAAATGATGTTGATGGGCGCGCCGGGGGTGTGCTCGTAGAACTTGCCTCGCAAGGTCAAGCCGTCACTTGCGACGATCTCCACCCGTTTGAAGTCCCGCGCACGGTTGGCGTAGGTCCAGCGGAGCATATCCTCACGAAAGACCTCATAGATCTCCCCCTCAGGGATCTCGGGATCTGCGGTCTCTAATCGCGTGATTTCTTCCGGAGTCATATGTTTTTTCTTTTTAGGAACGTAAAATGTCATATAAAAGCATATGTAAGCGGTCAGAAAGGTGGCGAAGGTCAGAAAAGCCGCCACACCGAGAATTGTCCAAAGAATCCAAAGGTATTCCATAAAAGCCTCCTTGCGTACAACAAATCTCTTTGCTTATTGTACCATGAAACTCGTCTTTTTGCAACGCTTTTATCAAAATTCTTTTATTTCCCGTACCTCCATAAGTATATTTCAACATTTTTGCTACCTTTTGTCCCCATACAAAACTTTCTCGGGCAACGATCGTGCCGTCTACATAGCATTCTACGATGGCAATACTATCCACTCCTTCACATTCTTGCCCTGACGGACAACGACGCGACAAGAATCTTTTGCGTTAACGCATAAGTGTTGCCATGCAAGGAGGCACGCCTATAGGTGTGCCTCCCATAATTCATATCCCTCACATCGCTGATCGGTCAGCGTTATCGATAGCGGTGTAATTTTTTGATCCGTCACCACATGGTAGGTGCGCGCTTGCGGATCCATGCAAGCGGTATATCGTGTGACATGATGCCGTCCTCCCCTCGTCAACACACAACCCGAAGGCGGTGCCACCGCGCCTAAAATCCGAAAAGTCTGCACAACCTTTTCATCAACCGATCCCGATACATCCGCGTATCTGCGCAGTATCGCAGCACGAGCAAAACGAGAAGGAGAAGTATAATCTCCGGGGAGCCCTACCATGCCTACGCCTAAATCATAAGTGTCCCCGAGGGCGCTTTCGGAAGCGCGCGAAAAATGGGGAACAGACGCCGTTAGCCCCACGTATCTGTTCATATGCGCCCTATGATAGGGGTAAGGCGGATTGTTGGTCAGCACCCCGAATTCATCGTCATATATTTTCAACCCCTCAGACACGGTCTCCAAAATCAGCCCTCCGTCACGACCGACAATGTACCAATGCAGGGGTGTATTGGGAAGCTCGGGTGAAAAATGAATATCCCCTATCTCCGTTTTATCAAGCAGGCGACGCACCTCTGCTACCGTTTCACAATACCCCAGCAAATAAGGAATCAACTCGAAGGGTGCCACACGGCATTTATCTTTTGCGGATGTCTCTAAAGGAACATACACCGCGTTTCCGGGAAAATGTAATCCCGCCGCGCAAAGCCCCTTTTCGTTCATGGCATCGGCATACAATGGATATCCGTCTTTCACAGCTGCCATACCTATGATCGCGTGGTGAGTATTTACGGTAGGTAAGCATCTGAAATGCAACGGCATAGATCGTGGCGTGATCACGATCCTCTCCCCGAAATGGACTTCGATATCCATATTGCGGCCAAAGAGAAAACCCTCATCTTCTCCTGCTCTCATATACAATCCGGTACACATAAAAAATCCTCACCTCTTTTTTAGGTTAGCGTGTCTTTTCTTTGACCGTTTATACATGGGAATTTGAAGAAAT
The DNA here is from genome assembly GCA_015064015.1 of Oscillospiraceae bacterium. Taxonomy (GTDB): domain Bacteria; phylum Bacillota; class Clostridia; order Oscillospirales; family CAG-272; genus CAMEON01. Next base: position 3,275 of record SVTB01000101.1, read on the forward strand.
CGCCGGATTTTTTTAAGAAATGCGCCTCTTCCCTCTTTACCGCGGAGATAAAATGTGATATAATGAGGGCAGTCCATTGTAACGGAGGTGCACACCATGAATGATATGCAACCTATGACCGCATCCCAGCGTTTTCGCCGTTATCTGTCGGGGCTTCCAGTAGACCGTGCGCCTGCCATTGAGTGGGCTCCTTGGTGGCATTTGACAGTCAACCGCTGGCACACCGAGGGCCTGCCTGCCGAATGTGTGTCTGTGGAATCCATACAGGAATTTTTCGGGCTTGACAAATGCCTGCAAACCGGCGTATCCTACCACACCGCCGCCACACCGCCGACGCCCGGCGAAGGACTGGGCATCGTGGAAGACGAAGTGGATTGGGCGCGTGTCAAAAAGACCCTATTCCCGCCCGTAGAAACCGTCATCCCCGAAGCCCATTTCGAATATCTGCAAAGAACCCACGATCGAGGAGACACCCTTCATTTTTTCACAGTGGAGGGATTCTTCTGGTATCCCCGTACCCTGTTCGGCATTGAAAATCATTTGTTCAGCTTTTACGACTACCCCGAGCTTTACCACGAAATGTGCGAAGCCTACTCGGATTGGCTGATTGATTTGTTCCGCTATGTGTTTTCCCGCTTTCATTTTGACTTCATGAGCTTTGCCGAGGACATGAGCTACAACTTAGGTCCCATGATCTCCGAAGCTTGCTTTGACGAGTTTTTGGCGCCCTTTTACCGCAAAGTGATTCCCGTCATCCACGAATACGATATTCCCGTGTTCATCGACTCTGACGGCGACATCACCATGGCGGTGGATTGGTATGCCAAAGTAGGTGCTGACGGAATGTTTCCATTGGAGCGCAAGGCGGGAGTGGATGTATCCGTGTATCTCGAAAAGCAACCCCAAATGGCTTTTCTCGGGCATTTCGACAAGATGTGCATGAAGAACGGACAAGAGTCTATGCGAGAGGAATTTGAGCGTATTTTGCCTTCCATGCAAAAGGGTAAAGTGATCCCCTCAGTGGACCATCAGACACCCCCCGACGTATCCATTGACAATTATAGGGACTACGTCACCCTTCTCTTTGCGCATTGCGAAAAGATCACCCATACAGACGGCGGCATCACACCCTGCCCCGTATTCGCCACGACAACCCATAAAACGTGATAAAGGATTTTCATATGAATCACTTGACCCAAGTCATCATTCCCTCCTCGGCCAAAGGCAAACGATTGTCCGTCTATTTAGCGGAAGAAGGCTATCCTATCACCGCAGATTGCGGAGGGCGGGGCACCTGCGGCAAATGTGCCGTTACCCTTGTTTCAGGACGCTTGACAACCGATGCAAAAGGCGTCTCCCCCGCCATCCCAGATAGCGACGGAAACGTACTGTCTTGCCGCGTATTTTGCACCGACACCCCAACGGTCATCATCTTGTCTGTGGCCGAGGGGACAGGCCTGACATCTCAAGTATCCGCCGAAGCCACCGTTACTGTATCCGAATGTGGCGTGGCGCTGGACATCGGCACCACCACATTGGCCGCGGCATTGGTCAGCCTGAAGGATGGTGCCATTCTTCGGACAACCTCCCGCTTGAATCCTCAGAAAAGCTTTGGTGCTGACGTGATGAGCCGTATCAGCGTGGTGATGGAGGATCGCGGTCATTTGGCTCTCATGCAAAAGTTGATACTGGATGCCGTACGCCATATGATCTTAGAGCTGACAGGCGGCGATTCTGTTTCCCATATGACCGTAGCCGGCAATCCCACTATGCTCCACTTATTTTGTGGGATTTCCCCCGAAGGTATGGGGACATATCCCTTTACCCCCGCTTTTACGGAAGCTAAAATTCTTGCAGGGGATGATCTCACTCTCCCCGCAAAACGAATCACCCTTCTCCCCTCCATATCCGCTTTCATTGGCGGTGATATTACAGCGGGCATCCTTGCCAAGCAGATCACAGACCATCGTGAGCCCGTTCTTCTCGTAGATATGGGTACCAATGGAGAAATGATTCTCTACACGGGTCAAAGCCACGACGGAAAGCTGTATGGCACTTCCACGGCTGCCGGCCCCGCCTTGGAGGGCGCAGGAATCTCCACCGGCGTGGGCGGTATCAGCGGAGCGGTATCCTCCGTTCAATGGAACGGCATCGCCATGGTATGCAAAACCATCCACCATGCAAGCCCCATAGGAATTTGTGGCAGCGGTTTGATTGATCTGGTATCGGTGCTGTTGGAACGGGGCATCATAGATGAAACGGGGTATCTTGAAGAGGATCCTTTCACTTACGCGCATGAATTGAATTTGACCGGTGCCGATATCCGAGCCTTTCAGCTGGCCAAAAGCGCCCTGCGGGCAGGTATGGAGGTGCTCTGCGAGGCAGCCGGAATATCTCCACATGATCTGGCCCATATATACATTGCGGGAGGGTTGGGTCATTACATGAAGGTAGATTCAGCCGTAAGAGTGGGGCTTCTACCCGATTGTCCCCCGTCAAGAATGGTCAGTGTCGGCAATACCGCGCTGTTGGGTGCCGCCATGCTGCTTCACCGCCCCGCCTTGCTGGGCGATCTCACACGCGCCATTGCAGAATGTGAGATCATAGACCTGAATCTGTCACCCTCCTTTAGCGATCAATTTATGGAGCATATGATGTTCCCCTGCACAGACGAATAAAAAATGGCCGACATCCGATGAGGGGTGTCGGTCATTTTTGACTTGATAAATCATTTCAAACGGCGTCCAACTTCTCGCAAAATATCCAGCGCAGGTGCAGGGATGCGCCCCAAATGATCAGGGCCCACGTTGAGGAGATAATTAACTCCACGGCTGTTGAGATGCTCCTTAAGACGGAGCACCTCGTCGGCGTCCTTCCAGTTATTATCGTAATACTTAAAGCCCCAAGTGTCGTTGAGGGTGGTGGGAGCCTCCACCAGGGCTGTGCCCATCTCCTCCTCCGGGATCTCATTGTCACCCATGGAGCAGTAATCCCCAAGACCGTTGCCGAGGCGGCTGTTGAGCAGACAGTTCGGCTGGATGGACTTCACCAGATCACGGATCTCTTGGGACTGCTCAGGGGTAATTTGATGAGGGGTATCACACCAAAGAAGGCACAGGTCGCCGTACTTGGTTAAAATTTCTCTGATTTGAGGAAGGATCTTCTGACGGAAGCAGATTTCGTAATTCTTGGACGCGTCATCGGGAAAATCCCAGTTGTTTGTCCAATGGGTATCGCAGACGTTCAGATGGGTGGGGAAATAGCCGCCGCCGTGGGGCTCGTGCCAATCTAGCTCCTGAGAGTAATACAGGCCGAATTTCAGATCATATTTTTGACAGGCAGCAGACAGCTCGGCAATAACGTCACGGCCAAAGGGCGTAGCATCCACCACGTTGTAGTTGTCATAATCGGATTTAAACATACAGAAACCGTCATGATGCTTGGAGGTCACCACCATGTAGTTCATCCCCGCGTCCTTGGCCAGCTTCACCCACTCCTCCGCGTCAAAGTACACGGGATTGAAGGCTTGGGCCAGCTTTTCATACTCGGTATTGGGAATACGGAAATAAGACTGCGCCCACTCGGCGATCATATCCATTCTCTGACCTTTGTATTCGCCTGCCAAAAGGGAGTACAAGCCCCAGTGGATCATGAGGCCGAATTTGGCTTCCTCCTTGAACCATTTCTTGTTATCCATGTTTGGCATCCTCCAATTTTTTGATCGTATCTTGCTTCAAGGTCTCCCGAAGCTCCTTGGTCCAAGTCGACCATTGGCAGTTTTTCTCGCCGTATATAAGGTTTTCGGTATACTCCAGCGGGATCCAGGTATCCAGCGATGCCTCGTTATGAGACACCACTGCTTCCATGTTATCAAGTGCCTTAAAGAGCTTGGCCTCGGGAGTTGCGAGGGCGTCCATTTCGGCGTACAGGGCGGTAAATTCCTCAGCCATAACCGGGGGCAAAAAAGACATGAGGTGTGCAATCGCCTCGGCCTCCTTGGCCTCGTGATCCTCGGTTTTGTAGAAGGAAGGGATATCCCCCGTGATGGCCTCGCCAAAATCATGGATAAGGCACATTCTGATAACCTTATTGATATCCAGCTCGGGGTATTCGTCGGCACATAGCAAAGCCATCACCGACAGCCGCCAGGAATGCTCCGCCACGCTCTCCTGCTTGCCCTGGGAATTCCAGGAGTGACGGGTGTTGCATTTCAGTTTTTCGATGATGCCCAAAAAGTCGATATAATCTCTTGGTTTCATGTGTTTTCCTCCTTCATGTGCTTTCGAAGATCACGGGCAAAGGTTAAGGGAATCTGTAAGTTCCCCTTCCCTACGCCCAATTTGATATCCGGCTTGACTTCTCCGTGGAAGTCGCTGCCGCCGCTTGGTAATATATTGAATTCTTTGATCAAACAGTCTGCCGCAACCTCAGTCTCGGCGTCGTAAAGACTGTAACGAGTCTCCATGCCGACCAGCCCCAAGTGAACAGCCTCGGCGAGAAATTTCCGCGCACCGTCTTCGTCCATCTGCAAGAAGGGATGCGCCCACACGGGAACAGCCCCGATAGAGTTGAGGAACGCCACCGCATCCATGGCTTGGATGCGCTCGGGCGGAACATAAAAGCCCTTGCCCTCCCCTAAGAGAGTAGAAAAAGCGATTTTTACGCTGTCCACGTAGCCGTGATCCATCAGCGCCTTGGCAATATGGGCGCGGTTGATATGCCCGTCAGGGGTTCCCGCCACGATCTCGCCGTAGTCGATCAGATACCCCGCCTCGTTCAGCCGCGCTACCAAATCGCGGTTGCTTTGTTCCTTGCGAATATTGTATTGGGACACGTAATTCTCCACCCGATCAAAGGCATCTTCGGGAATATACAAACCTAAGATGTGCAGTTCAACGCCCTCGTATTCGGTGGAGATCTCCACACCGGGGACGGCCTCGATATAACGATCCTCGCAAGCCTTGATAAAATCCGGAAGTCCCGCCACGGTGTTGTGGTCGGTGAGAGCAATGGCGGAAAGTCCTGCTTCTTTGGCAGCAGCCGCTAATTTCGCGGGGGGCAAAGTACCGTCGGAGCGGTTGGAGTGGGCGTGGAGGTCACAGAACATAGCGCATCCTTTCTTGAGTAAGATCACCTGCCACGCCTCGGTGAGCCTTTCCATCCCCCACGTGGCGTTGGCAGGCGAGGTAGAGGGCAGACACACCGCCTCGCGGCAAATCTTGTCCCTGATATATTTATTGTAATACTTCTCCGCCGTCTTGCCGTTGACGAAAATCTTTTCGATGGGCGCGGCGTCAAGAATGATGCTCAAATCGTTGGGCACAGCGTTTTTGATGGAGCTGTCAGCACTCCCCACAATCTCGCAGGAAGCGATGACATCCCAGAGGGCGATATGATTGTCCAAAAGAAGCCGCTTTTTCTCTTCTACCGTCAGGGGTACCTCCGTGCCGCACACCCGTGCCAGCACTCGCCAGAAACGGTTTTGCGGATGACCGTAAAAAAACATGGCCTCGCGGGACTTCACCGAAGGGAAGCTTCCCAAAATCAGCACGCGGGAATTTCCGTCGTAGACGGGTGAGATGGGGTGATTGGTCAACACACGCAAGCTCCTTTTGCATCATTCATTTTGCCCGATGACCATATCCTGCCATTCACGGCACAAGGTCACGAATCGGGCGTTCCACCCCGAAACGCGCACCGACAAGGTTTGGTAATTCTCGGGATGCTCTTGTGCCTCACGCAGAATCTTGGCATCAGCTACATCGGGTTGAATAAAGAATCCACCCTCTTTGACAAAACCGCGCATGAGCGCCACCAGCGCGTTAAGACCATCCTCTCCCGTAACAGAGGAAGGCAACAGCTTGCAATCCAGAGCCGCGCCTGTCACCATGCGACGCAGGTCTGCACGGCAATAGGAGCGGATCATGGCGGTCACGCCTTCACGATCTGTGCCGGGGGTAGGCGACGCATATCGTGAA
>SVTB01000102.1 GCA_015064015.1 Oscillospiraceae bacterium
GTATCTTCGTAGTACCTTCGGGGCTACCATTTCAATCCACACCCCCGCGTGGGGGGTGACCATTGACCGCTTTCGTCTTGTCGGCGGTCTGGCGATTTCAATCCACACCCCCGCGTGGGGGGTGACAGCAAAAGCTCACAAAAAGTGGGCTTTTGTTTTGTGTATATAACACAGTTTTTTGATCATTTCTTCGAAAAAGATCCTTTATGGTGAGTTTCTTCGCCGAAATGATCGCCTTTGTAGCGCGCGAACCTCTCATGGGTTCTCTGTGGGCTATGGCTTCGCACGCGGGAAAAACTAAATGATCATAGGATCGTCGGGCAGATAAGTCTCCTTACAGCCAAAATGATCGATCTTGTTCTCATATTTGTTTCCGAGATAGTAAAACCGAAGGCTGTCGGTCTCCTCGTCCATGAGGGATACCAATTTGGCTTGCAGGAGTCGGCACTGCGCCGCGTCCAGTTTACATTCAAACACCGAATTCTGCACGCGCTGACCGTAGTTCACGCATTGCTTGGCGATCTGCCGCAGGCGTTTCTTTCCTTGCGGTGTTTCGGTGTTTACATCATAGGTTATGAGTACCAGCATGATCCCACCTCACTTCCACAAAAACGGTGGGTATTCATCCAGATCCCCTCGCAGGTAACGGGCAAGTAGAAGCGCTTGGGCGTACGGAACCATCCCCCATGCCAGCTTTTCATCCAGATAAGGGTGAGTGATCTTCTCCTTCTTCCGCTCCTGCCACTGCTTCAGGAAGGTCTTTCTGCCCGTATCCGTCAACAGCACCGCTCCGGATTCCTGATAATCAAAATCCTTGGCGGACAAAACGCGGTTGTTGATGAGGGTCAACACGAATCGGTCGGCCATGCAGGGGCGTAGCTCCTCCATCAGGTCCAGCGCCAGTGAGCTTCTGCCGGGGCGGTCCTTGTGTAAGAAGCCGACGTAGGCATCCAGCCCTACGCTCTCCAGGGCCGACGCGCAATCATGGGTCAAGAGGCTATAGGCAAAGGACAGCATGGCGTTGACGGGGTCAAGGGGCGGTCGGCGGCTCCGCTGGGCAAAGGAGAACGTCTCCTTTTGCCCGAGGATCATATGATCCAGCACACCGAAATAGGCCGCCGCTCCGACTCCCTCCAAGCCCCGCAGGGTCTCGGTGTCCGTACAGGCACGAACTTGAGGATATAGATTCTTCAAGATGTCTTCTGCGTTCCGCAGGGCGGAGGTATCCACCCGCAGCCCGTTGTCGCGGCAGGTGCGAGCAATGCTGTGGGCCGAATTATACAGCTTACCGAAGATCATATTGCGAGCGATCTGGCAAGCCGATCGATCGTCATCCGCTTCCCGATACTGCTGACGGCGGAGCAGGACGTTCCCGTTGTTCTCGCCGCTCACCCGCGCCAGAAATCTGCCTCGCGGCGTGCAGAAGGCCAGACCGATCCCTTTATCCGCGCAAGCACCCATCAAGGCAGGAGACGCACCCGCGTAGGAAAAGGTGACGATCTCCTGCAAAGTGTGCAGAGGATACCGTGCCGCGACGTCCTCCCCTCGCTTAGCCACTACGTTCTCCCCGTCCAAGGCCAGATACATATCCTCACTGGTCACGAACAGGGTGTTCAAAAGCTGCTTCATGCGTCCCCCTCCCTTCTTCGGTCGATCCGATACGGTCGCTTTCCCTTATGGCTTCCTCCATAGACCTGTCCAGATAGTCGCCCACTCGCTTTTGCTTGAGCATTTTGGGTAGACAATACTCTGCCAAGGAGCAGGCGTTGCACCCCTTGAAGGGCTTGACCCGAGGCGTATGACCGCGCTTGAAGCAGTCATGCATTTCGGAAAGATGATCCCGCACCCGATCGCGCAGCTCGGCGGTGAAGATCACCTCCTCGCGGCGGCGGGTTTCTCCGTAGAACAAAGCGCCTCGTTTGATCTCACAGGACAGCATCTCCTCCAGACACATGGCCTGCCCGCAGAGCTGGAGACGGTCAGCATCGTTTTCCTTGGGCTGACCCCGCTTGTATTCTACGGGATAGGGCTGCCACAATCCTTCCTTGTCCTGCAACGGGATCCCATCCTCGCTACGGTGGAACTCGATCACGTCGCACTGTCCCGAAACACCCAGCTCACGGGATTGGATATTGACCCCTCGCAGGATATACAGGTCTCCGCGGCTCTCCCGATCGGCGCTGTCGTGGGCCTTACGGTGGAGGAGATCCCCCTCCACCGTTCGCAGATTCTCCGCCCAGAGCTGTTCTATGTGGATCAAGGCCCACTGTCTGCGGCAGAAGGCAAAATGCTGAAGCCCCGAGAGCTGGAGCCATTCGTCCTCTCGGTACTCCATCAGATCATGCGGGTGCAGGTCACGCCGGCGGGGAGAGCCGCCTCGTTCACTCTGACCTCGTAATCGGTATAGGCGCGGGCGGGCAGACCACTGTCATCCTTGCGGGTGACCTTGACCAGATCGAAGAGCTTGTGAGCGGGAGCGTTGCCGAACTCGCTATCGTGCTTGAAGACGATCAGCTCTCTGACCGCCATCTTACCGCGGGCGGCGGATCGATCCAGCTCGAACATATTGATGATGGCCTGCCAGAGCAGTGCCAGATCCTCCTCGGAAAATACCGTGGTCTTGCGGGCCAGGTTGGCGGAGACGAAGCCCTCGCAGCGGTAGAGGCCGTAGGGGACGATGTATTTGCGGCCCATAGTCATTGTACCCTTGTTCTCCAAATCGCTTTCTGTCGCCTGTGCAACTCTTGTAAGGCCAACATCCATAGCCGTAACCGGCTCCACGCTTTGAGCAAAGGTCAGCTGTACCGGGCCTCTTACCTGCCCGCTATTCATACCGGCAAAAGTCGTCATAACTGCACCGAAAGCGCGAATATCGTAGAAGGTATTACACATATAATTGAGGATGGCTTTATCCTTCTCCGCACTTTTTAGTTTTTTCAGATCCTTTTTGAGGATACCGACACTTTCGCAACCCTCCTCATCATTCTTGTTGAGGGAAATAAACTTTTTGATGTAGATCCGATACCCTTCCGCGCCTTCTTTGACCGTATCCACATAATCGCGGATTTTTCTCTTCAGGCAAACGTCGGTAATCAGACCGCGCTGGGTCAAGGGATCGATGCGGGGCATGTTGTCCGCGTCGGGGTCTCCATTGGGATTTCCGTTCTCCACATCGAACAGAATGACAAAATCATAGCGATTCTTGATTGCTTCAGACATTTTCATTATCCTCCTTTTGCATGATAGCCTGTCTTTGATGGTAATAACCTAGGAAAAAAGCATTCTTCTCATGAATAGTACTCTGCATCTTAATTTGTGCATAATCGACCTTTCCCATGATCTCTTGGATCAATTTGTCCTTGTTCACATATGTTCCGTTATCCTGTTGGCGCAACTGTTTCATGTGCTTCCTATTCAACTCCGCCAGATCGCTGAAAACGAGAGCTGGGGTTTCAGCCATAGGTGTCAAATACCGGTCTGCCATAGTAGAATTCAACTCGGTATTTCTATGTTTGTTTACAAGATACTGCACACTCTCATAAACGGCAAACAAACGACCCAAGCAGTAGGGCGTGTAGTCTTTGTCGGGATTCAGACTCATTTTTAATACCTCCTCTGGAATATATGTCACCCCTGTTGGGACGTTTTTCTGTAGTTGCAAGTAGAATGCTTTGATCAGAGCAGCTTGAATGTAAGAGACCCTCGATGTGGTCTTTGGGCACGTATCTTCACTCTCATCGCCGGACTTCGATCTTTCTTTTTTTCTTTGTCTACGCTTTCGGCTCATAGTGTGTGCATTCATATGCATAATCTGTCCCGGATATGGGGTATTCGTCAAGATCGAACGAAGCAATTCGGCGTATAACCGATCCGCTTGCGGATCATCAAAAAGCCCTGAATCTCCGCCCGTTGGTGATATATCCTGCGAAGAGGATAAGATAGAGCGCACAATACTGCAAATTGAGATAGTCTCCCGATTTACCCATGCGGGCTTTACGATACGCATCCGTTCATGATGAGCACATACATTTTTCAGCAATTCTCCTAAGGTATTCTCATAGAAAAAGCGTACCGCGATCCGTCCGTTATTGGGAGAAAGCCAAAGTAGGAAAAAAGGCGCGTCGGGATCGATCTTTTTCTCATCAAAAACTACTGGTCTTCCTTTGGCCAGATCGTTGATCTTATCCCACAATTGATCCGAGCTATATTTTGCACCGAATAGGAACTCCTGAAAGAAACCATCAATTTCCTCGGCGGGGTCATTCATCCAAAACAGTAACGCATCACGGCCTATATAGCGCCTATGCTCCTTGCTTCTCAACAAGTAATTTAGTGCAGTTGTATAAGCAAAGGCTGCGTGCTGTCCAATGGACGAGTTATAATTTTGATCCTTTCCGTATGAGCAAAATGCAGTCTGATTAAAACTGACCAAGGAGGCTTCAGCCTGTGCACCTTTAAATCTCTTTATGGATGGATGCACATGCGGAATGGTTTCCTCCCTTCCCATTACAGAACACCGCCCCATCGGTTCGTCGGGCGAGAGATAATGCTTTTCCCACACCTCTCGGATCTTTGGATCCTCATTGACCATTTGGCCATTTACGCGAAACAGCATTTTCTTGTTTTTGATTAAGTCCTCGTAAAGATCGGCGATCGCAGGATGGCTTTTGGCCTTTTTCGGATCCCATTTTTCAAAAAAAGCTACGATAGCGCGTGCGTGATCTGAATCCACCCCGAACAACAGTTGCTTGTGGAGCTCCCGACACCTTTCAAATTTTCCAACCGCCTTTTCTTCTTCCAAACCGATACCCAGCATATAGTCCGCCAGATCGCACAGAAAATACGGCACAGGGATCTTTCCTGAACGCCCCATGTGCAAAGGACACCGATAGGTAGCTGTGGTTGCTTGAATCAATGTCAAGTTTCCTGCATCATCCAGATTCAAAAGATAATGAACATCCATATCCTCCCACCCGTATGGTGGCATTTTGTCTTGGGCAGCCATATGCTCATAATAGGACACTAACGCCCGCAGGATACTCATCCGATCACCTCCTCGGAATGACGGTCAGGAACCGTCATTCTCCCGTTTTCCAGCGACGCTTTGAAAAACAACGGCGCGATATTCTTTGGATCCGAATAATCAAGGTCAAATAGCATGAAACCCAAATCCCTATGCCCCTTAAGTTCATCGGGGCAGGGTGGAATCTCCTCGCAAAGGGAGAAATAGACTGGAAATTCACGGGTTCCAAAATAGGGCTGATGGAAGTAGGCACCTTTTTCCACCCGTCGTTTAAACATAGCACAGAACTTTCCCGGATTGTCGCTTGGGACTGCCTTATCCGTCATCTCGAAATGGGCGGAGATAACATATCTCACATCTCTGAGTATCACGGACGATCGCTGTTCGATGCTACCGTCATAATACTCCAATTTACTGCCCTTTTGGCCGAGTTCATTTCGGCGGATGTTGATAAACCGGATGGGGTTGCATACATGGATGGCATCAATCACCCACATCATTCCGGGGTGGAATAGGATGCTGTCCAGTATCCCCCTCGCCGCCGAAGGCGTCATCACGTCATAGCTGACTCGCTCGGTCTTCATCTCGGGACGGGTAAACAAGGCGTAGTCGCCCCAGACCTCTAACTTGATAGACACTTTGGATCACTCCTTTCTGATTGGTCATTACCCATATTATAACACACGATTCTTGTTTTGGAAATACTTTTTTGAAAAATTCCTGTCAATTCTTTGACGATTTGCCATTTTTGGCATTTTGAACAATTCACAAGGTGCGCCTTTGTACACATTTTAACTGTGGGCTAATTAAAAAAGCCACTCTTCAACCGTAGAGTGGCTTTCATATTAAATAAACATGGCTTTACCTTGGTCCACCTTGACCGAAAGCCCCGTCTCCTCACAATACATCTCCTCATTCAGCAGCACATATACCTCCCCGCCCAGATCCTCCACGTCTCCTGCGTCCAGCAGTGCCTTCAATCGGTTCGGATAGACCGTCACGCCATACCGCCCCAGCTTGCGCATCAAGGTGCGGTCGATCAGGCCACTGCGATACTGTTCAATGAGCGAGCGGGATTCTTCGGTCGGGATATAAACCGTAACCGCGCCTGAGTCGATCAATTTGAATTCATGGGCTATATCAGCGAAGGGCAGGGTGGGCTTTTTCATCATGTTCATGATGCACTTGGCGTCCTGCGCATCTTCTCCCTTCAAGAATAGGTGTTCCTCAAAGTAGCTATGGATGACCGACTCCTCTGACGGATCAAGCGTCCCATCCCATACGGATCGGCACGCGCCGATCGCGGTATCCAACATAGTGGGGGTCTTCCATTCCGACTCAAATACCCACACGTGGCTCTCTTCCCGCGGCCTTACACCGTTTCGATTGCACCGTCCCGCGGCTTGCAGGATGGAATCCAGACCCGCCATCTCACGGTACACTGTAGGAAAGTCCACATCCACGCCCGCCTCAATCAGGGACGTGGAAACTACACGGCAGGGAAGACCGTCCTCAAGGCGGGCTCGAATGATCCGCAGCTGCTTTTGCCGCTCCGCCGGGGGCATGAGAGTGGACAGATGGTACCGCCCTTCCTCCTCCAGCATCCCGTACAGCTCCTGGGCGGCGGCGCGGGAATTGACGATGCAGAGGACCTGCGCGTGGCGGTTCAAGCCTTCCGCCAGTTCATCCTTGGTAAGCTTCCCGCTCTTATGGAAGGTGACTCGCTTGAAGATCTCTCCCCTTCGCAGCTCGGGCGGGCAGATCTCCTGAGGCGTTCTTTGCAAATACTCCTCGAATAACGGGCCGAGTGCGGGCTGGGTGGCCGTACAGAGGATCGCAGTCACGTTGTAGGCTCGTGTCAGCTCCGAGATGGCGTAGACACAGGGCTTCAGATAGGGCAGGGGGAGCATCTGGGCCTCGTCGAAGATCACCACGCTGTTGGCGATATTGTGGAGCTTGCGACAGGCGGAGGGACGGTTATCGTACAGCGACTCAAAGAACTGCACAGCTGTGGTCACCACGATCGGCATATCCCAGTTCTCCGTGGCATATTTCATTCGTTTCTGCTTTGCGTCGGGATTTTCGTCCTCACCGTCATCGTACACAATGCCGCTATGGTGCTCCAGAACAACGTCCTCTCCCAAAATTTTTCGAAACTCTGTGGCGGTCTGCTCGATGATGGAAGTGTAGGGGATCACGTAAATGATACGGTCTTTTCCCGCCGCTTTGGCATGGCGCAAGGCAAAAGCCAGAGAGGAAACGGTCTTGCCGCCGCCCGTGGGAACGGTCAGGGTGAAAAGGGATCCTGTCCCTGTCTCCCCCTGCGTCTTGCAGGTGTCCAGGATCGCGCAACGGATACGGTTGAGCTCCCCTTTGGGCGGATACCATCCGCAAGTATATGCATCCAGCCGGTGATTCAGCTCATCCCACTTGGCCGCAACGTGATCCCGCGGCTCTCCCATGAAGGTGGCGGTATCCAGAAAGTCCGCGTCAACGAGGCAGGAGTAGAGCATACGGGTATAGAAAGCCATGTGCTTCCACTCCATGGACGGTATGCCGGCAGAAGGAAGCTCTACCTCCCGTGACCATGCATCGTAGGCATACTTTCTCACCCCGGTGTATCGATTCATTCTACCGTAAAAGCTATCCGCGTCAGCCAGATCGTCCCGACCTCCCAGATTCATAAGTCCACCATGATGTCCCATTACACACATGGCGGCAATGGCTTGGCGTTTTCGGAAGCACTCGATCGCGCCGGCTGAAGCGTGATCCACCTTGGGGCCGTCCTCCATGATGCGCCGCTGAAAGCCCGCAGAATACTTGCCGATGTCATGGGCCAACCCGCACAGCCTTCCCAATTCGCCCGCTCCAAAGGCATCCGCAAAGGACGCGCTTAAGGTCGCGGTACCTTCCAGATGCTTCTTGACGGATTGTACTTCATTTTCGGTTTTATGGGCAACGTATTTCATGGCCGCCACTCCTATGTATGTTATCTCATTTTTCCGATTCTCTCGCAAGAGTACGTAACTATGTATAGTGTACACTTTTTTCTGTCAATTTGCAAGTGGTTTTTAAGATTTTCAGGCATATTTCGAATGTGTTTTTGTACGAAGATGATACAACTGCATAGACAAGAAAAAGCCTGATGACTTGGACCATCAGGTCTTTTGTATTTATCGGCAGGACTGCGATATTGACCCTAAAGAGCTGGGTCTCAGACATAACGTGATGGGGTATAAGCTTGCGTCGGAAATGTATTTCTGATGAGAAAACGAGGATTTCGTGTGGGCTTTTTTGGAAAACAACCGCAAAGACAACCCCTAAAAAGGAAAGCGTAGTAAAACGTAATAATCCTTTTGCAACAATGATAAATTGACAGTCTCGATACAGAGAATCAAAGCCCATCTCGCTTGTTCAACTGAGGTTGTTACAAGGCAGCCATGATGAGTGTCTGATTTAACCGCGCTAAAGCGCAAGAAAAACGGAGATTTCGAGAGATTTCTCCGCTTTTTTCGACTCTGAAGTTTTTCGAAATTTTATAGATGCATTTCGGGCATTTCGGGTCTGTAGACAGATTCGAACCGTCACACTTGAAATGTTTACAAAATTGTGGTATAATGATATCAAAAAGGCGGTGAATATATGAATTGGCAAGAGTTTTATGCAGAAATTCAAGAGTATTATCACATAGAAGATGAAAATACCGTAACAAAAATACCTTTTGAAAACATAATTGATGTTAATACTGACGAGCTTGTTTATAAAGACAACGATGGACAGATATCTCAAATTGACCTCGCTGATTGTGTTAAAAATTTTTCTTCGGTTTTAGGTGAAGAATTAAGAAACCGCTCTGGAAATGTCATAATGGCTGTAGGTGGGAGATGCTTTTCAAAACCTACTGCTTTTTACGAATTTTTTACAGAAGGTCACCATACAAGATTCTACATGACGCTAAAGCGTACACCATTA
>SVTB01000103.1 GCA_015064015.1 Oscillospiraceae bacterium
CCTTCAAAAACTCTTAAAACAAATTCATATTGATGAAAGTTTTTAGAGTTCCAAGAACCTTTTTTCAAAAAGGTTCTTGGTGGGGTTCAGGGGCAAAGCCCCTGATAAACAACAATTTATCCCCGAAGTTCTTCCAAAAAATCAAAAGACCCCCACCGCGCGGGAAACCGTGCGCGGTGGGGGGGGCGTTATAGACCGGGATTTTTTCTCATCATTTTCACGATGTTTGCAAGTCCCGTATCGAAATTCAGGTATTCGGTGTCGCCTACGGTCGCGGAAGCGATATAGAAGAAATCGCCGTCCATGTAGATGAAATGGGAAGCGCGGACGGTGGCGTGAATGACAAATTAGTGTGATTCGATCAATAAATCCGCAATTTCAGTACGCCCTTTCTCAACAGCATAGTCATAGGCTGTTTTCCCGTAGGAATCTTGGGCAGAGGGATCAATACCGCAATCCAACAAATATTGAGTATACGCAACGGTAGGTTCCTTGTAACCGCTCAAGCACGCAAAATGCAGTAGTGTACGGCCATCCGAATCACAAACCGTTGCATCCATCCCTTTCTCGGATATTAAATAATCTGTTATTTCGAGATCGGACAGCAAGGCCGATTCGCACAGCAATGACCGATCCTCAAAGGAGGAATGTGATGCGTCCATGCCATGTTTTTCCAACAAGGTATATCCCTCTTTGTATATTTCAAATGAAATGCATTCTTCTGTTTTGACATTCCATCGAGCATCCTTGGTCAATAAAATGAGCGCATTTTGACCATGTGCCTCTACGTCGGCACCGTATTCTATGAGCGATGCCATCATTTCAACGTTTCCGTTGGAGGCGGCAATTTGAAGGGGAACATACCAAGGCAGTTGAAAAGGGGGTGTTTTGTTGGGGTTGGCTCCCCTTTCAAGGAGAATCTTGACGGCTTTGATATCGTCGTTGAAACACGCTTCTTGCAAAGGAGTCCACACGTTAACTTCAATAAAAGCATTACCTATCTGGGAATAAACCGGCACTTTATCAATGAAAATCGCTGAATCGCACGCTTTTTCCAGACTGTCATAGTTTTGCTCGTTGATCAACTTTACGATGTTTTTGGCTTGATTAACAGAGATTACAAACAGGGTAAAAAAACATAAGAACAAAGCCACAACCGTGCCGGATACTGCTATCAAAATTTTCTTTCGCATGAGTGCGGTCTCCTCACTTCAAAAGCAACACCGTCAGCAGAATCGCCAGCAGAATCCACAGCACCGCCATGCCAGCTACCATGTACCAACGCTTGGGGTGGCTCATTTTAGGCGAGCGAGCAAATACCAGAGCTACCACAAAGGGCGCGATGGGCAGAAGATAACCTACAAAAATCAGAAGCACCATAAAGGATCCCTCGCTATAGGAGGAATCGCTGCCCATGCCGTCGAGAGGATCATTAACCGCCAATTCATTAAGCTCAAAGGTATATTTCGCATATTTTTGATAGCGTTCACCCGCGTTTTGCTCCAAAACCGTCATGAAGTCCGTACCCATATTATATACCGTTACCTGGCCGCTACGGTAGGAAAAATAACCGTCAGCGTCAAAATGGCTATTGTCCAGAGTAGCATAATCCATCCACGCATAGGTGCCATCAGGCATCGCATAGATCACACCCTTCAGAGTAGTGAGCATACCCGACGGATCCATATGTCGCAGCTCCATTTTGCCCAGACCCTGCAGATCGGTTACGTTTACCGTATATCCTTCAGATTTGGATGCGTTCTTTAAAGACTCCACAAGCTCGATGGAAACATCATAGTAACCGTCTCTTGTATCAAAGTCGTTGGGATCTCCCGCAGGGTCACGGAGTACGTATATATTTCCACGTCCCTCTGCGTAATACTGAAATTGCGCCATCATATCGGAGCGATAGTAGAAGGACACCTCACCGTCTCCATAATTATTTTGCACACGGACGAGATATCCGCCCTTCTCGGACGAGGATACTTCACCATAATTTAGCTGGCTTCCGTATACTTTAACAGGATTCATATAAACGTACCTGTTCGAAAATGTAAAATCCCTGCAATCCGCGGGGAGCGTGACTCTCTCGTATACCACGCCGTCGCCTTTCATCTTCGAATGATCCTCGTCCATCATGATCCATTCCACGCCGCCCTCCGGTTCGGGGGTCGTAAAGGCAGAAACCGAGAGACAGAAAAGCGAGGTCAGAAGCAAGGTGGCGCATAACATCAGCATCGCCACGCGAAGCATTTTTTGAGGCATATACGTTATTTTCTTCATAATCGTACCTCCTTTACGCCAGATTGAGCTTTCGCTCAATGGTATGCAGAGCCGAAAAATGCCAAATGAGGGCAACCGTTCCTATGATCACGGAGATCAAGAGCAGGGTCAACAGCAGGATGATGTGAGCCATGGTTTCACTACTTCCTGCCAAGAGTTCAAAATAGCCCATAAACGCATCAATCGAGAAAATTCGCAACATTTGGCTCATCGTAGAGATCGCAAAAGATACACCGAAGTAAATGCCCACGCCTGCCAACACTTTATGCTTCTTGGCTACGGTGGCACCTACGGTAATACAAAAATGAATGATGCCGATCTGATAGAGAGTTATCACTACAGCCAGCAAGAGAAGTTCCAAAATATAAGCAAAGATCCAGCTGTGAATCGCTTCCCACATGACTTTGAAAAGTTCCCCGAGCGTGTCAAAAGCTACAAAGTTGATGATCTGACCGTTTTCGGTAGCGGGGATGATCAGCATCATGATCAGCACCGCCAAGGCCGTGACAATGACATTGGCCACGCTGAAAATGAATACGTTGACCGTCTTGGACAGATACAGAGTCTTACGGCGCACAGGAAGCGTAAAGGTTAAATATCCTTCATCGCTGAAAAAGTTTTTATAGTAGCGGATAAAGCACATGAGAGGCACAGCCAGAAGCATGGAAGCCCAGCTCAGCACCGTGATAAACGCGGAGGACGCAAATCCCAGCATGGCAAAACCAAAGGAAATAGAAGTACCCTCCGTATCCAAGAGAGCCAGTTCGATGATAGAACGCCAAACAAGAGACGTAATGAGGGACATACCCAACACAGCGATCGACAAACCAAGCCATAGCTTCCAGATCGAACGCACATCATATTTTAGTAATTTCTTGAGCATCTGAATACCTCCCTGAAAAGTTCATCCAAAGACTTGCCGTGTTCTTCCCTGATCTCATCCGCCACACCCGACAAAAGCACCTGTCCGCCGAATCCAAGGAAAGCGAATTCGTCCAGCACGGGTTCAACGTCATAAATCAAGTGTGTGGTGATGATCACGGCGGCTTCGGGGTTGTAATTGCCGATGATGGTCTGCAGGATGTAATCGCGTGCCGCGGGATCGACACCCGCGATGGGTTCATCCAAAAGGTAGAGCTTGGCACGGCGGGACATGACCACCACAAGCTGAACTTTTTCCTTGGTACCCTTGGACAGGGTGGACATGGTGGCAGTAGCGTCTATGTTCAGATCGTGGAGCATCCGCAGGGCACAATTTTTATCAAAATCATCATAAAATTCCGAAAAATAGTCCAAAAGCTCGGACACCTTCATGCGAGACGACAGATATGTACGCTCGGGCAGATAGGAAACGTAGGCGTTGGTAGCCTCACTCTGAGGCTCGCCGCAAATAAATATCTCTCCGCTATCGGGGGTCAACAGCCCCGACACCAGCTTGATGAGGGTAGACTTACCGCATCCGTTAGGCCCCAAAAGCCCTACGATCTTGCCCCCGGATAGATTCATATTCAAATTGTGCAGAACAGGCACACCCGTTTTATAGCTTTTACAGAGATTTCTGCAGGTCAATACGGGTTCACTCATATCAGTATCCTTTCCGCCGCCTTACAGCGGCACAAATATATTTGAAAATTCGAACGTATCACTTGCACTCCGCAAGCGATAAAAATAGGGTGGGGTTTAACTTGTTTCTCATGCGTTCTTGGACTGTTGAACAAAATTGATGATGTCATCCTTAGAGATTCCCAAGGATAAAGCCTCCTCCAAAAGCTGACTCAGCGCTTCCTCTTGCATAGTTTTGCGAGCCCTCCTGAGGATCTCTTCATCCGACGTGACAAACCTCCCGGCTGTGGAGCGAACGTAGAGCAGACCTTCCCTTTCCAACTCAGCGAAGGCCTTCTGCATGGTGTTGGGATTAACGGCGGCTTCAAAGGCCATCTGGCGTACAGGGGGTACTTGCTCATCCGCCTTGTATCTTCCGTTCAAAATATCCTTGCGGATGCGGCTGACCAGCTGAAGATACACCGGCGCCTTATTATGAAACTGCCATGACATAGATCCACCTCCTTGTATTCTTGTGTTAATACAATCATACAATATTTTTCTGCTTTTGTCAATAGGGTTTTGAATTTTTTTTGATATATACGCAAAAGAGCCCCCGCCATGCGGGAGCTCCTTGTATTATCTTTCCTTGCCGAGGAAGAACAGCGCCATGGTACCGGGGCCGGAATGGGCACCAATGACAGGGCCTACGTAGGTGATGAGATGCACTTCAGGTGCTCCCTTAGCCTTGAGCATTTCTGCCAGCTCTTTAGCTTCATCGAAACAGTCGCCATGAGAAATGAAGATCACACTATTTTCACGGTCAAGCGCCAACGCTTCATATTTATCGGCCAAGGCCTTGAGGGAATTCTTTCTGCCTCTGACGGTACCCACCTTGATGAGGTGACCATCATTATCCACGTGCATGACAGGCTTGATGTTCAGCATACCGCCTACCAAAGCCACCGCAGGGCTGACACGGCCGCCGCGCTTGAGATAAACCAAATCATCCACCGTGAACCAATGGCAAAGGTTCATCTTGATGCTTTCGATGTAGGAAGCAACTTCCTCAATGGTAGCACCTTCTTTTTGACGCTTAGCGGCCAGATAAACCAAAAGTCCTTGACCGGCGGAAGCGCAGAGGGTATCAATGGAAATCAGAGTTCTGTCAGGATATACCTCAGAGAGCTCTTCGCAGGCCAAGCGTCCCGAATTATAAGTGGTGCTGAGTCCCGAAGAAAAGCCTATATAAAGGAGGTCATTCCCCTTCGCTACCTCCGCTTCGAAAGCAGCCTTAAAGGTGTCGGGGTTAACGGCGGCGGTCTTGGCCACCTTACCTTCTCTCATTTCGTTATAAAATTCAGGAGTCGGCATTTCGTGACTGGTATATTCGCACTCGGAACCGTCAAAGCGGAAGGTCAGGCTTTGAGCCTTGACACCCAGCTCGGCAAGCAGTTCCTCGGGCAGATCACAGCCCGTGTCCGTATATATAACGTAAGGATTCATAGAATATTACCTCCCATTGTTGATTCGTCAACTTTTGTGAATTCATTATAGCATACTTTTCCATGCTCGTCAAGCCATTAGCCAAAAAATGTATGTATACCTTTTTTTCCGGGGGTGTAGAGTGGCCATTTTTCGACTCTACTGTCGGTAGAGTGCTCAAAAAAGTCTTTGTGGGCATTGGTTGTTTCCTTTTCTTTTTGCTCAAATTTAACATATGTGAGGATTTATGAATGTGCAAAATGCCTATTGAAAAAGCCATGGCTTTATGGTATAATATTCTCAGTTTCAAGGGAAAGGAGGCGTTTATATGGAAGATCTCAAACTTATCATCGCCAAAAATCTAACCGAGCTTCGCAAAAGCCAAGGTATGACCCAACTGGATCTGGCTGAGAAATTGAACTATTCCGACAAGGCCGTCTCCAAGTGGGAACGCGGGGAATCCCTGCCCGATATTACCGTCATCAAATCCATTGCGGATCTTTTCGAGGTTACAGTAGATTATCTTATCTCTGAAGAACACCAAGTACCTACGCCTGCTGAGCCAACATCTCCCCCTCCGAAAAAAATTTCCCAACGCACGGCATCTGCCATTACGGGTATGAGTGTCCTGTTGGTTCTTCTTATAGCCACATTTCTCTTCTTTATTCTGTGCTATACCTTGCCCGAGGCAGACATACTCTATCGCCTCCTACCTTTTATTTTCGGTGTTCCTGCGGCCTCCATCGTATGGTTGGTACTGAACTCCATCTGGTTCAATCGCCGTCGCAATTATCTTATCATTTCCCTGCTTATGTGGTCCACCCTGTTGGCCATATGGCTGACCTTTCTGCCCATCATCAATCTTTGGCTCATCTTTATTTTGGGCATCCCCGGTGAGGCGATTATCCTCATGTGGTCGGGTATGAGATTCAAAAGAAAGCCCAAGGAGCAATCAAAAAAAGATACGGAAGAATGACTTTCCGTATCTTTTTTTATAGGTTGGCCTATATCAAAAGCCTCAAATTTCCTCAAACAAATCAGGATTTTCGGGCGCATATCGGTATTTGACTACGGTAGAAGTGAAGCCGTTTCCTTCTTTGCCATGGATGGAAAATGCATAGGTTCCGTCACCGAAAGCATATATTCCAGTAGAACCCAAAGGAAAATGACACCCCGGCGTAAGCTCGTCCGCCATTTGTCCCAAACGGGCGGGGGTAAGGCTGAATCCCTGCTCGCCACTTCGCCCTCTGAGAGGAGCGAGCATCGGTACCACCTTTCCGTCAATGAAGTACATGGGGTAGTTGGGAAATCCGGATTTCTTGCCTGTATATACCGCGACCATCCATGTCTGCGTGTAAGGATCATATTCCAAATTTTGGACACCGTAAGTGGTATTGCCGGTATAGAAGAAATACTTCGCTTCAGGCGCATCCGGGCCATTATGATGAGGCTCATTCTGATTCAAAGGCAATCCATACATATCAAAAACGCTCTGATCATAAGAAAGGATTACTTGATTGTCATTATCTCCGCGGCTTGTATCGCCGTAAATGCCGTAGGCTACCATAATTTTTGAGGGGCTTTGAGGATCTGCACCAAACGCGGGTCCCAAGGCAGTTCCATCAATGCCACTGCAGCCATAGCGGTGGGAAACACGGCTAACCTCATCGACAGCCATATAATCCTCTACTACTTCGCGAAGATATACAGCCTTCATAATACCATCTGCCTCGGCATCCATATCTGTACGAACAATGGCATCCACATCAAAAGACACAAGATAAAACGCATCCTCTGCGGCGAGCTCATGTCCCGTTCGGGAGACAATCCCTTGGCCGATGGCATCGTGCTTGAACTCCAAGGAGCCTATGACCCGCCGGTTCGCGGGATCAAAAACAATGCACCCCAAGTGCCCGATCAAACCTTTGACCGTTCCCAACAAATTACCCTCATAGTCGGTTTTGACAAGCACCGTAGTAAAGGAAAAATATATGTGCTTGCGGGCTTCGTCCACAGCGATTCCCTGAACGTGACCTCCGTGGCGTACACCGCTGAAAACCTTGTGGGGAAATGAATTAGACATGACAAGCCTCCTTGGTTTCGGATTCCTTGATTTTCGCTTATATCGTAAAATATACCGGCATCCCGTCCTGATATGCAGGGTATCTCTCACCCTTGATAAGAGGCAGGAGATAGGAAAGGCACTCGTCGGTCACCCCGTTACCTCGTTCATTGATAAACTCGTCGGGAACGCACTTGGTCTGGTTGGCGATGGCGAAGATATCCTCATGGCCAATCTCATAGGCATATGCACTTCCCTCCACACGGCGAATGATCATCATACGGCGGGTAACCCCCGATACGGCGGCCTCCACAGCAGCTTTACCTGTGGCCACGGATTCCTCAATGTCCTGAGCAGACAGTAAATGACCCGCGCAACGTTGGGGCAAATTCAGCTCTACCGAGCGCACCTTACAGCCGATCTCGCCCTTAACGGCCAGCTCCAGCGCCTTGCCTGTACCCGACAGATACTTGTGACCGAAGGCATCCACAGCACCGCTTTGGGCGCTTGCGCCCACCAAGGTACCGTCAGGACATTCCAAGCCTTCGGACACAGCCACAACTACATTGGGGTGTTTGGCAAGTGCCGCACGAACATCTGCGAAGAACTCGTCGTACTTGAAAGGTCGCTCGGGAAGATATGCCAAATCGGGTTCGTATCCCGTAGTCAAGCGGCCAAGGGAGGCGGAGGCGGTAAGCCAGCCCGCGTCGCGCCCCATGATCTCCACGATGGTGACGGCGGGAACAGTATACACAGCGGTGTCACGAAGGATTTCCTGCACTGTGGTAGCGATATATTTGGCAGCAGAACCAAAGCCGGGAGTGTGGTCGGTACCTACCAAGTCGTTGTCGATGGTTTTGGGCACGCCCATGACGCGGAGAGGATAGTTTTTCTTAGCGGCGTAAGCGGAAAGCTTGGCCACAGTGTCCATGGAATCGTTTCCGCCAATATAGAAGAAATAGCGGATGTTATGGCGGTCAAGGATGTCCAAAAGCTTGTCCATAGTCTCGACTTCGTTATCCGAACCTGCGGCGGGGAGCTTTCTGCGGCAGGAGCCCAGGGCGGCAGCAGGGGTAAGGGTCAGAGCTTCCAAACTTGTACCGTCAGGATCGGCTTCAGGGGAAAAGATGGCAGAAAGATCCACCAGATCCTCGCGAAGCAGGCCGTCGATACCGTTTCTCATGCCGAAAAGGGTTCCGATCGCCATATCATCACGCGCGTTTTGCTCGCACAAAACTCCTTTGATAACACCCGCAAGGGTAGCGTTGATGGCGGCGGTAGGACCGCCGGATTGACCGACAACTGCGTTGCCGTGAAGAATAACATCCATGGTTTTGTCCTCGTTTCTTTTTATTGAGTAAATTGTTGTTTACCACCTGCGGTGAGGCTCTGGCTCGGGGTAGTACATCCTGCGCCAAACACATACCGCGATGGGATACAAACGGTAAATTGTTGTTTATCTTTTTTCCACTTTCTTTCCTCGTCGAAAGAAAGTGGAGTAAAGAACGCCGCTCAAGGGAGATGTTTCTCCCTTGAGAAACCCTCTCAAGGTGACGCACGCCGCCTATGG
>SVTB01000104.1 GCA_015064015.1 Oscillospiraceae bacterium
AAACATAGGTGTTTCCTCCACTCTTATTACTACACCTATATTATACCATATTTCAAAATTCCTGTAAAGTACGACAAAAGAGCCCAAAACCTACGTCTTGGACTCTTTGTCAGTAATCTGAAAAGCACTTCTTACGAAGTGCTTTTGTTTTTGGCTGCCTTGTAACAACCTCAGTTGAACAAGCGAGATAGACCTTGATTCTCTGTAGCGAGACGGACAATTTATCGTTGTCGCAAAAGGATCATTCCGCTTTACTGCGCCTTTCTTTTTTAGGGGATCTGTGCGGTTATTTTTCAAAAAAGTCAACACGAAGCCCTCTCTTTTACATCAAAAATACATCTCCAACGCAAGCTTACACCCCATCACGTTATGTCGGAATCCAAGCTCTTTGGGGTCAACCTCGCAGTCCTGCCGATAAACACAAAAGACCTGATGCTCCAAGTCATCAGGTCTTTTCTTATCTATGCAGTTGTAGTAGATTTCCACCTTGTCGTCGTACAGGATCACTTCCTTCACGAGTAGCTTGATCATCAACCGGGGCTCCTTCTTCAGAGCCTTTCGGATGAACTTCTTGATATCCGCTTGGGTGATCTGTACTTTGTCTTTTGACCTCTCGATCAATACCTTTCCCTCGGCCACCTCCAGAGTCGCTTCCAGCTCTTCAATACGTTGCTTGGTGGAGCTTGTAATGATACCTTGCTCTACCGCGTGCAACATATTATCCAATGCTTTGCGGATTCTGTCCCGCTCGGCTTCCAGGATGTTGATCACCGCCGTATCCCGTAGCCGTTTATCGTGAGCGTCAAGAACGCGGTCTGCAACCAGGTCAATGGTTTTGGGATTATCCAAGACTTTGACGGTAGCATCCACAATGAGCTGTTCCAGTATTTCCTTGCGAATGGGAGCCTTGTGGCACTTGGTCGAGTCCTTCTTTCGGGTGCTGCATTTGTAGTAACGCACCACGGTTCCGTTGCGGGAGGTTCCCGATTCGGACGTGACGGATTTGCCGCAATACCCACATTTCATTTTGTTCCGTAGCAGGTAGACCACGTCCTCGGGATGCTTACCGTACCGATTCTCGGATACCATAAGGTGTACGGTCTCAAATAAATGTTGCGGAACGATCCGAGGAAACGTGTTTGTGTACGTTCCTTCGGTCTTGTGGGTGTAGACACCGGAGTATCGCTCGTTTTGCAGGATACCGTATACGACCGACTTTCCAAACGGCTTTCCATTTTGGTACATGATCCCTTCATCGGTCAAGGCCTTGATGATATTCTTGACGATCACGCCCGCCGCGTACATTTCATAGATGCGGATGACCACGGGGGCTTCTGTCTCGCAAATCTGAAATTTCTTGTTGACCACTTCATAGCCATAGGTGATTCCCTCGCCGGCATAATTGCCTTTGATCCGGGTCTCACGCAGGCCACGGCTGACCTTTTGCGCCAGCTCGGCGGAGTAGTATTCGGCCATACCCTCAAGGAGTGATTCCAGAATGATACCTTCCGGCCCTTCGGGGATATGCTCCTTGGCTGATACTAAGGAGATACCGTAATCCCTCAATGTTTTCTTATGGATCGCCATCTCGTACTTGTTACGTGAAAAGCGATCAAGCTTGTGGACAAGAACGACGTCCCATGCCTTTTTCTGCGCGTCCTTCAACATCCGCTGGAAATCGTTTCGGTTGTCGTTGGTGCCGGTCATGGCGCGGTCGATGTAGGTGTCCACGACCATCATATCGTGATGCTCTGCGTAGGCCATGCACTCTCTGAGCTGACCTTCAATGGACTGCTCAGTTTGCCGCTCACTTGAATAGCGGGCATAGATGACTGCTGTTTTCATGGGAGCAATCTCCTTTCTTGTGGTTTCATCCATAAGGATACACTTTTATTCCTCAAATGTAAACTTACGGATATGGAGAGTTTTGCATTTTTACTGGATACTTTTGAACCGCGTCTGAACCGATACTGCCCTGTTTTGATTCTTGATCTGATCAGCATACTCTTTACTCCTTTCTGCCCAAAGGGCACCCTCCCCCCATCAGAACCCACCGAAGCCGTCAAGGGAAAAAGGAAAAAGTATTGCAGTCATGTCGCGAAAAACGAGCCGATTTAAAAGACAGTTACTTGTCAATCAAGTCGGCTCTGTGAATTTTCAGCGATACTTTTTCCCCCTTGACGGGGGCGGTGGTGTTCTGATATAATCCACACTCCACAGGATACCAAAATCGTGTCAAAAAGGTATTGTAAATCGCCACGAAATATGCTACAATGATGGCACATCCCACCAAGGAGGTCTCCCATGCAACTGACACGCACCTCGGATAAGCTCAAACGCACCATCCTGTTTAATGCCGAACGACGAGAGTTTCCCTTCGTCCCGCCAATAGACTCGGGCTATTTCACCCTCATACTGATCAAAAACGGAGAGGGAGATGTGACCCTCCGTTGCAAGACCGACGAGACCGCCACATTCCACGTATCAGCCCCCATGGCGATTTGCTTACGTGATGGCGAAACCATGACATATTCCGCAAAAGATTGCGAGCCCTGGGACGTGTATAATCTGGTGTTTTCCCCCACTTTCATTAACGTGAATATGCAGCCTGCTGTCATGGAGCAGGGTGTCTACGAGGTGCTGGCAGAGACCTACCACCTGTTCCGTCTTGCCCCCTTCATGGAGACCCACACAGAGCTAAAGCACATCGACATGACCGAGGAACAGATGGATGCTTATTTCCGTATCTGTGATGCCACCGTAGCCGCCATGGAGGAAAAAGACCCCGATAAGTGCTGGTCCTGCCGTATCCGTGCGGGTCTCATGGATATTCTCACGGGACTGGAAGCCCAGTACACTCACAAGATCGAGGGGGGGCGGGACAACTCCCTGACCTTCGCGACCTACCGCAACATCGTCATCCTCATCCACGGTGATCTCATGCACCCAGGGCGCATCGAGGACGTTTGCCGCATCTTCGGGGTCAACAAGAACAAGCTTCAAGTTATCTTCCGCCGATACAGCGGACTCTCCTACCACGATTTCATCAAGCAAGCCCGCGTAGAACGCGCTCAAAGCTATCTGGCCTTTACGGGTCTGAAGCTCTCGGAGATCGCTTTCCGTCTCGGGTTCAGCACCGAACAACATTTTTACCGCTTTTTCAAGCGAGAAACCGGCGAGGCCCCTGCGGATTTCCGAAAGAGTACCGTGAAGGGGCGGAAGGATGCCTTTGCGAGGCTGGCTATGGCTGCCGCGGGAGATCCCGGGTGCTATGCGGTGAAATAGTAATTGAATATGGAAGAACAGTCAGAAATTGGCTGTTCTTTTTTTGCGCTCCCGGTGAAATCGTGCCAATGGGATATTTTCTTGATTCTGGTATTATGCTACAATGAAAATCGTAAATTGTCGTAACAGTTTTCAAAAATATTTTGGAAATGTGTCGGATTTCAAGAAAAATTTTGTGTGTATAAGTGAAAGGCCTTTGACACTTGCGAAAGGGGGGTGAGCTATGAACGACGAAAAGATCATTGATCTGTTCTGGAAGCGGGACGAAACAGCCATCAAAGAGACAGACAAGAAATATGGGCGTTACTGCTCAACGGTTTCCATGAGTATCCTGCATAACGAGCTGGATGCCGAGGAGTGTGTCAACGATGCCTATTTGTCTTTGTGGAACAGCATTCCGCCTCACCGCCCGCAGGTTCTGCGAACCTTTCTCGGCCGAATCGTTCGCAACATATCCATCAATCGGCACAAAAGTACACACCGCCAAGGACACAACTGCTATATGGACGTTTCACTGGAAGAGCTTATGGATGAGCTGGGGGATTGCTTCCCCTCGGATGATGACATGACAAATGAATTGTCGGGGGAAATCAAAGAGTATCTGCAAGCCTTTCTCCGAGAGCAGGACGCCCTCAACCGAAAGCTGTTCGTGGGACGCTACTGGCACAGCTACAGTATTTCAAGATTGTCTGCATCTTATGGTTTGACCGAGGGCGCGGTGGAGATCCGCTTGCGCCGAACAAGGACAAAACTTAAAAAATATTTGAATGAAAGGGGTATCAGCATATGAAAAAAACAAGATATCAGGCTTGCCTGCTCATCAGCGAGCTGGATGATGATATGATTTTGGAAGCCGAACTGGCGAATGTGCCGATGCGGCGCAGAGTGGGACACGTGATGAAGCGTGTATGGCTCATCGCCGCCTGTATGACCCTGTTGGCCACCGCCGCCATCCTGTTGCTTTTGCCCGCCATGCTCCGTGAATATCCTGCTCCGTCACCCATTCCCTCCTTGACCTCAGAGCCTGCGGTTGAAACACCTGAACCCGTCGTGAATTGGGTCTCCGATCCGACGCTGGTGAGGGTAGAACGGCTCAGCGCTTCAGAGGCCGTGGCGGATCCGGATGTTACGGAGGATGGCAACCTGGTCTCGGTGGAGTCCCAGACCCAGTATTTCGCAAATCAACTCATTCTGATCCATTTTTCCTGCCGCGAGAACGAGCATGTTATGGTGGAACCAAGCTCGTGGCGCAGTGCGCTGAATCCGGTGTACCTGTACACGGCTGAAGGAGACGGTCACACCCGCTCCTACTGGCGGTTCAAGAACGAGGAATTGGACGGTCACATCTCGGTGTCCGAGGAGCTGGAGTACAGCCGATACAAGGATTACTTCGGCCGCCCCGTGACGGTGGAGAACGGCGACGTGCTTCTGTGGCAGTACGCCAATCTTGCCCTTCCCTGCGTGGAGGACAATTTTGTGGATTTCACGGTAGTAGACGATGAAGGAAACATCACGGGCGGCGGCAGTATCTATATCGGCGGCTTTGATCTGGCCGAATTGAGCACGAACAAGACATACTACGGCGAAGGCTCGTATGGTTCCAACTCGGGCGGTTCCGCCGAGTCCTTTTGCTTCACCAACGCCATCTACCGCCCCGTGGTGCTGGGTGCCTACCGCTACACCAACGAGGGCGGAGGGGACAATGAAATCCAAGCCCAATGCCTAAAGGAGTTACACGCCCTTGCACTCGAACGGCGAGAGTCCCTGTTTGCCGACGTCAGTAGCGAGCTTCTGCGGGTGTCGGTGCGGGAGGCGTTGGCGGACTACGCATGGGTCATTGGAGAGACGGGGGGCTGGGGATTATCCTCATTCGGAAAGTATCAAAACGAGACCAAATATCTGATCATGAGCTTTGCCAATTCCCTCGACCCCGCCGACCACGAGTATCTTCTGTTTCTCTACGAGGGCACCTACAGGCGGATCACAGGCTGGGAGGTTCATCTCCAAAATGAGTACGGCGGCATGATTATAGGCTGCCTGTACCTGGAGGACGGCACCGTGGTGCAGGTGGATCTACGCCATGCAGACCAACCCGTGACCCTCCTGCCGCCCTCGGAGACCGAAACCGCATGACCGCATCACAATGAGAAAGGAAAATACCATGAAAAAGATACTATTATGCGCCCTTACCGCCACTCTTCTGCTGACTTCCCTCGCCTCCTGCTCCCGTAGGAATCAATACGAGGATCATTTGGGTAGCGAGAAAGAAACCCAAGAAGAAGAAACTGCCAAGGACGGCATATTCGGAAGCCCCTCGGAGGACTACACACTGACCGTCATTAAGAAATCGGGAAACAGCACCCATTATGGGGGCATGACCGATACTGAATTGAGGGAGCTGTACGCCCAAAGCGGCAACCGTTACAACACACCGGTTATTCCCACGGGTATAAAATACGATGTTCGTGTTGACAACGGGAACAAGCGTTTCTTTTACAATAAACTGACCGGTAATTTGGGAAGCTGGTGCAGTGATCCCCTCTGTATGGGTGGAGATTCCTGCTTTTGGAGCAACACTTGGTATGAGATACAGTATGTCAGCGAGACGCATCTGTATTTTCTGTCCAGCGAAGGCCATTTGTACCGCAGCGATTGGCAGAGGAACAATCTGGAGCTGATTTATGAGGTTCCGGTATTTGAGGAAGAGGATTTGGGAGACGGAGCGAGTTTTATATATGCCGAATCCGTCGAGGTCATGTACGAGCAGGACGGTATTCTGTATATCGTGGGGCAAGAGTACGAAATGAACAAGGGTTCACTTTTTGCATGGAAAGCCATTGATCTTGCAACCAAGGAAATTCAGACGGTATATGTAGGTGAAGCGAATCTGGACGTACTTTCCGTCGTGGACGGTACGGTTTACTACACGTATGGGCTTATGAAAAAGGAGGATATGCACGTATATAAGACCGACTTGGCCTTTTCCGATGTCAGTGACGAATCCGAGCCCCTTCTTGAAAAGGCGGGATTTTCCGACCAGTTCAATGATCGATATGCCCTGCTGTACGACCATTCAAGGATGGTCAAGGGGATGTACCCTCTGTTCCTGTACGATTTGAAAACCAATACGAAGCTGATGGATCTTCCGTCGGAGAACGGGGAGATCAATTTCCATTTGTTAGGGGATTATATTTATTTTGAGGACGAGATCACCAAGGACGAGGCCATCGGAGACCCTCTGCGGGATTATTTCACCTATACGTGGGACGAAGAACGGGTCATCGGCGACGGGAAAACCGTCCTTGACAGAAATCTATCCGCAGATACCCAAGGCGCGGGTAGGATCTATCGTCTGCATATTCCCACGGGGGAGATCGAGTGCGTGCTGGATCTGAAATACAAGGACGTACCCGTGCGGATCGGACGTAAGTTTTACGTGGATGGCGAGGTGATCTATTTCTCTTTCCATAATTACGAGGAATTCAAAAACTACCTGAATATGGATTTCGACCGCAAGAGCGAGCCCGAGCCTCACTACGCCGTAGCCGACCTGCAAAACGGAACGGTTACGTTCCTTGACTTTTCGGAAGAGGAATGAAAGGAGCCGCTATGAAAAAGATATTTCTGATCGCTTTGACCGCCGTCGTTCTGACGGCTGCTCTCGCCTCATGCTCTCGTAGAGGGCAGTACGAGAATCAGTTGGAGAGCATGAAGGATACCGAAAAGGAAGAACAGACCGCTGTAAACGGTGTCATTGGAGATAACGCAGACGGATATTCTGTGACCGTCATCCCCACGCCTACCTCCGAAAAGGGGTTCTTTGAAGGCAAAACGCCGGAGGAGCTGGCGGCTATCTTCGATCGCAATGGAAGAGGAAGTATGTCTCAATCGTCGGCAAAGAACCAAGCCATACCGACGGGCAAACGGCACAGGGACAAATTCTATAACTGCTTGACGGGCAATATCAGCGAATGGTGCAGCGATATCCTGTGCGACGGAGACCACTGTATTTGGAGCAGTGGCGATACCTCTGATTTTCTGTACGTCAGCGACAAGCATATTTACTTCATTTCGTCATACGGAGACAGTTATCCACCCGTTCCCAAGCTCTATCGCTGTGATTTTCAAAGAAATAACATTGAGCTTCTCTATGAGATCCCTACATATGGAGAAGAAGGTTATTCCACTTATGAATTAAACGAAATATTATATGTCAAGGATGACGTAGTCTACTTTACAGGCTATACCTACGGAAAAAACGGAGAAGGCATATACACCTTGAAGACTCTGGATATCAAAACAGGTGAGGTTCAGCTCCTTTCGGGTAAATCGGAGGATATCAATGTCTTCGCGATCGTCGGGGATATGATCTATTATTCCAAATCCGCCGGCGGGCACGCGGATATTTATAGGAGTGACCTGACCTTATCCAATCCACAGTTGTTCTTTACGGATGCGGCAATCGAGGACTATTCCGACAATTATATGGTTATCGAACAAAAACTTTTTGATGATAACGAGGTTTTCATCGAATATATCATGTTTACCTATCACATAGTCACCGGAGAGTGCCATGAGCTCCCCAGGGGAAGCTATAGACTGGTAGGTGACTATCTCTACTCACAGGAGATGGTATCCGACGAAGAAAAGAACGGCCCCTTGGGAGATTACTATACGTGGCAGGAGACCGACGGGTACCCCTCCTTCCAGTGCGCGATCTATCGGAGGAAAGTGGACGGCAGCGGCGCGGAACGGGTCTTGCAGCTTACCTATCAGGGGATCCCCGTGAAGATCACAGATTATGAGATCGTGGGAGACGTCGTGTATTTTTCCTTCCTCAATCACACCGAGTTCAAGAATTATTATAACCAGGATTTTAACTGGAGAGAATATTCCAAGGAAATGGGCATAGACAGCACCACCTTTGGTCATTACGCCGTAGCCGACCTGCAAAACGGAACGGTTACGTTCCTCGACTTTTGGGGAGAGGAATAATGGGAACCCGCCATGAAAAAACTGCTTCTGATCGCTTTGGCCGCCGCCATTCTGACAGCCTCCCTCACCTCCTGCTCCCGCAGAGGGAAATACGAGGATCAGCTGGAGAGCATCAAGGACACCCAACCCGATATTCCCTTGGAGGAACAGACCGCCACGAACGGCTTCATCGGCAGTCCCTCGGAGGACTACGCCCTCCCCATTATCAAAAAAACAGGAGAAACGCCCTATTTTTCGGGCAAGACCGAAGACGAGCTTAAGACCATGTGGCGCAAAAACGAGGTGCGGCCCGAGATCAGCATCCTGCCAACGGGCAAGGTTTTCGGGGATACCTTTTATAATAAGATCACGGGCAACATGAGCAAATGGTGCGCCGATCCTCTGTGCGAATGCGACAGCGAGGATTGCATTTGGGCGTATGGCTATTCCATCCTGTACGTGAGTCATGATTGGCTCTATTTTTCGGTCGAAAACCAGATACACGGATACGGTCTGTACCGCTGTGACCACCAAAGAAATAACATCGAATTCCTGTACGAGATCCCCGCCTTCTATGAAAGCGACGGCCTGAACGGAGGCTATGGGTATTGGGAAGCCATTGAGTCGCTTTACGAGGTGGATGGGAAGCTGTAT
>SVTB01000105.1 GCA_015064015.1 Oscillospiraceae bacterium
GCCGCTTGCGGTCAGATCGTCTTCTCCGCTGAAGATGCTGAGGCTTGGCACGCTGCCGGCAAGAAGGTCGTTCTGGTTCGTCTCGAGACCTCTCCCGAGGATATCACCGGTATGAAGGCATCCCAGGGTATCCTGACCGTTCGCGGCGGTATGACCTCTCACGCAGCCGTTGTTGCTCGTGGTATGGGTAAGTGCTGCGTTTCCGGTTGCGGCGAGATCGCTATGGACGAGGAAAACAAGAAGTTCACTTTGGCCGGCAAGACCTTCGTCGAGGGCGACTACATCTCCATCGACGGTTCCACCGGTAACATCTACGACGGTATCATCCCCACCGTTGACGCTGAAATTTCCGGCAACTTCGGTACCATCATGGGTTGGGCTGACAAGTTCCGCACCCTGAAGGTTCGCACCAATGCCGACACTCCCACCGACGCTAAGAAGGCTCGTGAGCTGGGCGCCGAGGGTATCGGTCTGTGCCGTACCGAGCATATGTTCTTCGAGGCTGACAGAATCGCCGCTTTCCGCGAGATGATCTGCGCTGACACCGCCGAGGAGCGTGAGGTTGCTCTGGCTAAGATCCTGCCTTACCAGCAGGGCGACTTCGAGAAGCTGTACGAGGCTCTCGAGGGTACCCGCGTTTGCATCCGTTTCCTGGATCCCCCTCTCCACGAGTTCGTTCCCACTACCGAGGAAGACATCGCTCTGCTGGCTAACACCCAGGGCAAGACCGTTGAGGAGATCAAGGCTATCATTTCTTCTCTCCACGAGTTCAACCCCATGATGGGTCACCGTGGCTGCCGTCTGGCTGTCACCTACCCCGAGATCGCCAAGATGCAGACCGCTGCCGTTATCCGCGCAGCTATCAATGTTCAGAACAGACATCCCGAGTGGAAGGTCGTTCCTGAGATCATGATTCCTCTGGTTGGTGAGGTTAAGGAGCTGAAGTACGTTAAGTCCGTTGTGGTTGCTACCGCTGACGCCGAGATCGCTGCTGCCGGTGCAACGCTGGAGTACGAGGTTGGTACCATGATCGAGATTCCTCGCGCATGCTTGACCGCTGACGAGATCGCTCAGAACGCTGACTTCTTCTGCTTCGGTACCAACGACCTTACCCAGATGACCTTCGGCTTCTCTCGTGACGATGCAGGAAAGTTCCTGGGCGCTTACTATGAGACCAAGATCTTCGAGAACGATCCTTTCGCTAAGCTGGACCAGACCGGTGTTGGCAAGCTCATGAACATGGCTTGCAAGGAAGGCCGCGCTAACAACGCAAAGCTCCACATCGGTATCTGCGGTGAGCACGGTGGTGATCCCACATCCGTCGAGTTCTGCCATGAGCTGGGTCTGGACTACGTTTCCTGCTCTCCCTTCCGTGTGCCGATCGCTCGTCTGGCTGCTGCTCAGGCTGCTATCAAGTCTAAGAAGTAATTTAAACCCTCTGCTTTCAAACACACCCGAACGGTGTGCTTGAGACAAAACTAAATATTCTCAAATGAATATCGACCACCCTTGTTCGAGGTCAAACTCGGCCAAGGGTGGTCTTTTTTGCTATTACAACCAAGGCGTTTCGTATGGCCTAAGATGCTTTTTATCCTGTATTCATTATTTATTACTACCCAAAATGCCCTTGGGGGTTGCTCGAAAAGAGAGTTTTTGAGGTGACCAATATTAAAAACTATTAAATATGTCGAAAAGGTATGGAAATTTTTAGCGGTATAAATTATAATATTTTTGGTTAAGACATTTTAAGGAGGTATCTCATGTATATTGAAATGTTCAATTTTTGGTATTTCTTCTGGATGTTTGTACAGGTGGGTGTTACCGTGGGACTTTATTTCCTTTTGCGCAAAGCCCGTCCTTTCACGCAGAATGCGGTTCTTTTTTCGCTTCTGATCATCGGTGTGGCACTGCACTTTTTAAAAATTTACATTGCCCCATACGGTGAAATGGTCAACGGTGAATGGGAAGTTACCTCGCGTGGCTTGCGGGACTCCTGGTTTGTGAATATCTGCGCCGCGAACATTATTCTTTTCCCTTTCTTCTTCTGGAGTAAAAATAAGTATATTAAGGATTATATGTTCTATGTAGGACTTATATCCGGAATCATCGTGTTCTTTTATCCCCAGGAGCCGATTGCCAAAGGTGACGCGGCCGTACAGATGGCGGAAATATGGGATATATTCCGTTTCTACTATCATCATTGGATCATTATGGCCGTACCGCTTTTGACCGTGTTGCTCAAAAAGCACAGACTTTCTTGGAAGCGTGTATGGATCGCGCCCGTAGGCCTGCTTTTGCTGATGCTGTTCATCATGTTGAACCAGATATTCCAATCAGAGCTTGGCTTTATCCCTCTCAGAAGCGATGCCATCATCCCGAATTATAAGAATACATCGTATATATGGGGACCCTTAAAGCAGGATGGCACGATGGATCCCATCGGCGGGATATTTGATATCTTCTGCCCATCCGTGTTTAAGACACTTCCCATTTCTTGTGATGGCTACGGACATGCTGTGGGCGTGGTTAAGTATTGGCCTTGGTTTTGGTTGATCGTTCCTTGCTTCGTATTGGTAACGCCGTTGGCATTTGGTATCTCGCTTGTTTTTGAATGGAAAAGCTTTTGCGCCGATGTAACCAATTTTGTACGTTGCGTGCGTTCCGGGGGGCTTCGAGGTGTATTTCCCGCCCTCAAACGACGTATCCAAGCCATTGTTACGGAAGAAAATCCAACCGCAAAACGTCACTCTCCCAAGGATCATCACTGAATATCGGGCGCCCTTGTTCGAGGTTAAACTCGGCCAAGGGCGGCCTTTTTTTGATGATTTTTATGAAGCGGATATATGTCATATGTTTGCCCGCATATGATAATGAAGAAAAACGCCTAAAAAATTGACAAATGTCGGTAAATATTGTGAAAGCTATTGCTTTATTGCATGAAATGTGATATAATGTAATGAATGATGGGAAAGTGTTTGAAGTTTTTGGAAGACCCGATTTTGAAAGCGCTTTCACTCTTGAATTGGTAACATTGATTTCGAAAAATGACGATATCTTACGAGGAGTTCAAAGCACATGAAACCCTACCCACATAAGATTCCTCTGGCCACTCCTACCATGCACGAGGAAGAGATGGCCTATATCCAAGATGCCTTTGACCGCAACTGGATCGCCCCCTTGGGCTTCAACTGCGATGGCTTTGAGCATGAAATGAATATCTATCTGAATCGTGGCGGGAATGGTCAATTTCATGCCCTGTGCCTCAATGCAGGTACGGCGGCTTTACATTTGGCCGTCAAGCTGGCAGGGGTCCGGCGAGGAGACGTGGTTCTCTGCAGTGACATGACCTTTGCCGCTACTGTCAACCCGGTCTCCTACGAGGGCGGCGTTCAGGTGTTCATCGACTCGGAGCGAGAGACGTGGAATATGGATCCTCGCGCGTTGGAGTTGGCTTTTGAAAAATATCCCGATGCTAAGGTAGTGATGCTGGCGCACCTGTACGGTACCCCCGCCAAGATGGATGAGATCAAGGAGATCTGCAGACGTCATAACGCCGTGCTCATCGAGGACGCCGCCGAAGCACTGGCTTCCGAATATAGGGAAGAGAAGTGCGGCACCTTCGGAAAGTATAACGTGTTGTCCTTCAATGGCAATAAGATCATCACCACCTCGGGGGGCGGTATGCTCCTTTGTGACAACGAGGATGATCGAAGGAAGGCTCTTTTTTGGGCCACCCAAGCCCGTGAGCCTGCCCTGTGGTATCAGCACAATGAGATCGGCTACAACTATCGTATGTCTAATGTAGTGGCGGGTATTGGCCGTGGTCAGCTTAAGCATTTGGAGGAGCACCGTGACCGCAAGGAAGTCATCTATCGTCGCTACGAGAAGGCTTTTGCCAATTTGCCTATAGCCATGAATCCGTATCTGCCTGACAGCAAGCCCAATTTTTGGCTGTCCTGTATGACGGTGGAGGAGGATGTCCGTGTGGATCCTATGGATATCATCCGCAAGCTGGCAGAGTGTAACGTGGAGGCCAGACCTATTTGGAAGCCCATGCATATGCAGCCCGTCTTTGAGGGCTTTGATTTCATCACCGCCGAAAAGACACCCATCAATGAGGACATTTTCAATCGAGGCCTGTGTCTCCCCTCGGATATCAAAATGACCGAGGAAGAGCAACGCTACGTGATCGAGATCATTCGATCCTTCTTTTGAGGTTACATCATGTACGCAAAATGTATCAAACGAGTGCTGGACTTTATATTGTCCCTTTTGGCACTTCTGATTTTGTCGCCCATTCTTTTGATTCTTATCGTGATAGGTGCCATCGCCATGAAGGGGAATCCCTTCTTCACCCAGCTCCGCCCGGGTAAGATCAACCCCAAAACGGGTGAAGAAAAAATCTTCCGTCTCCTCAAATTTCGTACCATGAGCAACGCCAAGGACAAAGAGGGTAACCTCCTGCCCGATGATCAACGGCTGAACAGGTACGGAAAATTTCTGCGCTCCACCTCTCTCGACGAGCTTCCCGAACTTTTGAATATCCTTGTGGGGGACATGGCCATTGTGGGGCCGAGGCCTCTGCTGGTAAAGTATCTTCCTCTGTATAATGAAGAGCAGCGTCACCGACACGATGTAAGACCCGGACTGACAGGCTACGCGCAGGTGCACGGTAGGAACACGGTTTCCTGGGAAGAGAAATTTGCCATGGATGTGACATATGTCCGACAGATTACATTTGGGAGAGATGTAAAGATTATCTTGGACACGGTAGGTGTGGTTTTGAGGCGCAAGGGAATTACGTCAGACACATCGGTTTCCATGGAGGAATTCACGGGAACGCCTGCCATGCAAGAAGAAATGAGTTGAATATGTGTAAAAACAAAGAACTGCTGATCATTGGTGCCGGAGGGCATGGAACCGTGCTTGCAGATATCGCCCGATTGAACGGATATACCCAAATACAGTTTTTGGATGATGCCGATGTCCGAAGGACCGACGGATATCCCGTTGTTGGCAGGGTTGCGGATTTTGTTCAGTATCTTGCCTCTACGGACTTTGTGGTTGCCGTGGGAAACAATGATATTCGCGCCGCCATATCCCAAACATTGACGGAAAACGGCGCTAAGCTTGCAACCCTCGTTCATCCCCAAGCGGTGATAGGCGAAAACGTCACCGTGGGTGAGGGAACGGTGATCATGGCAGGGGCTGTGGTCAATCCCGGGGCGCGTATTGGAAAAGGCGTGATCCTAAACACCTGCTGCTCGGTTGACCACGACTGTGTGATTAGAGATTATGCCCACATATCGGTAGGTGCGCACTTGTGCGGCACAGTGGCGGTCGGACGCGGTACGTTTGTAGGCGCGGGCGCAACGGTTATCAATCAAGTCACAATTTGCGCCGAGGCCACTGTTGGAGCGGGCGCCGTTGTTGTAAAAAATATAGAAGTGGTCGGTACGTATATCGGTGTTCCGGCGAGAAAAATCAAATGAATGTATTGTTTTTAACCATTGACCGCCTTGGCAACTTGGCCTCGCAAGGCTTGTATGCGGATATCTTACGCACCTTTCAGCAACATGGCCATCAAGTGTTTGCCGTAAGCCCCTACGAAAAAAGAGAGGGGAAGGAAACCGAGTACACTTGCGAAGAGAAGATTCATGTACTGCGTGTAAAGATTGGTAACATTACCAAGTGCGGGCGCATCGAAAAAGGTATATCTACCCTCCTGATCGAGCGGCAATACCTGAAAGCCATCCGAAAGCACTTCGCAGGTGCTCGTTTTGACTTGGTGATGTATTCCACACCGCCCATTACCTTGGTTGGCGTGGTGGATCATATTAAAAGGCGGGATCACGCCCAGACTTACCTGCTGCTCAAGGATATCTTTCCTCAGAATGCCGTTGACCTGGGCATGATGAAAAAAAGCGGGCTCAAGGGTCTTCTGTATCGCTTCTTCCGAGCCAAAGAAAAACGCCTGTATAGCGTTTCGGACCGTATCGGTTGTATGTCCCCTGCCAATGTGGACTACGTGTTGAAACATAACCCCGAGATCGACCCCGCGACTGTTTGTGTATGTCCCAACTGCATAGAACCGAGGGATTTGTCTCTTACACCCGAGGGAAGAAGAGAAATGCGGGAGAAGTACAACATCCCTCAGGATAAAAAGATTTTTGTTTACGGCGGCAATTTGGGAAAACCTCAAGGTATTACATTTCTGACGGAATGCCTGAAGAATCAGAAAAATAATCACGACGCCTTTTTTCTCATCGTGGGTGACGGTACCGAGTATTCCCGGCTGGAGAGCTTTGTGAAGACGGCAGCGCAGAATAATATCAAGCTGATGAAGCGCCTACCCAAGGAGGATTACGACCGTATGATCGCTGCCTGCGATGTGGGTATGATCTTTTTGGATCACCGTTTCACCATCCCCAATTTTCCTTCGCGCCTTTTGGCCTATATGCAGGCGAGGCTCCCTGTGCTGGCTGCCACCGATCCCAACACCGACGTGGGCAAGGTTATCACCGAGGGCGGCTTTGGGTGGTGGTGCGAGAGCAACGATACCGTAGCCTTTGACCAAGCTGTGAGCCTTGCTTTGAGCAGCGACCTTGTGACTATGGGAGGGCGTGGATATGCGTATTTGGAAGAGCATTATACGGCGGAACAAGCATACGAAACTATCATGAAATGAGATTCCTCCAATGAGAATATTGATGATCAATTCTGTCTGCGGCATCCGCAGTACGGGGCGCATCTGCACCGATCTTGCCGCTGACATGGAAAGGGAAGGGCATACCGTAAAAATCGCCTACGGGCGAGAGACGGTTCCTGAGGCTTTTCGAAAATACGCGGTGCGGATTGGCAGTGACATGGGAGTGCGCGCAAGCGCTCTTCACACCCGACTGACGGACAAGCATGGTCTTGCCAATAAGCGGGCGACCCGGCAATTCCTCGCATGGGCAGAGGCCTATGATCCTGAACTTCTGTGGCTCCACAATCTTCACGGCTATTATATTAACATCGAGATGCTTTTTGCGTGGATCAAAACTCGCCCGCAAATGAAGGTCAAGTGGACGCTCCACGATTGCTGGGCATTTACGGGGCACTGTGCGCACTTTGCGTATGTCGGCTGTGACCAGTGGAAAACGGGTTGCCGAAATTGCCCTCAAACGAAAGAATACCCCTCTGCCCTTAAGGGCAACTGCAAGGACAATTACCGAAGAAAAAAAGAGGCCTTTTGTGGTGTTAAGGACATGACGCTGATCACGCCATCG
This sequence comes from Oscillospiraceae bacterium, assembly GCA_015064015.1. Taxonomy (GTDB): domain Bacteria; phylum Bacillota; class Clostridia; order Oscillospirales; family CAG-272; genus CAMEON01. The sequence goes on from SVTB01000105.1 coordinate 7,272, forward strand.
CATTGGCTGGCCGGGCTTTTGGGCGAATCCTTCCTGCGGGCATATCCCGTGGAAGTGGTGCACAACACCATTGATACCGAAATTTTTCGGCCGACACCGAGTGATTTCAGGGAAAGATACGGCCTTGAAGATCAAAAAATTCTGTTAGGTGTGGCCACGGCTTGGGGTCCCAAAAAAGGACTTGATGATTTTGTGAAGCTGTCGGACATACTGCCGGATGGCTTTCGTATCGTTTTGGTGGGGGTTACTCAAGCGCAAAAAAAAGAATTGCCCCCGAAAATTCTTGCCATTACCCGCACCAACAATCCCCGTGAGTTGGCGGAAATATACACCGCCGCAGACGTGTTTTTAAATTTGACCTACGAAGATACTTACCCCACTGTTAATGTAGAGGCGCAGGCCTGCGGAACGCCTTGCATCACCTACCGCACGGGCGGGAGCGTGGAAAGCGTGCCGGAGATGTGCGTGGTGGATCAAGGAGACTTGCAGGGCATATGCCAAAAAGTCTCTATGATGCTCCTTTTGTAAGAATGACATGATGAATAAAAAAATTATATTTTTAGGCCCCCTGTATCCGGAAGAGGTCGATTCGACCATCAAAAAGCATCAGAAGATCAAAAACAGCGTGGCATCCAACGTGTTTCAATGGAATTTGTTGGAGGGCTTGTCCATCGGTGTGAAAGAGGATGATCTGGAGATCGTGAACGTGCTGCCCGTTGGTACGTGGCCGCGCGCATATCAAAAGCTTTTTCTGCGTGACGGAGAATGGAAGAGCCGCGGCATCCGAGGTCATGAATTCGGATGCGTCAATGTGCCTGTTTTCAAGCAGTATATGCGCTACCGTAAAACCCGAAAATATTTAAAGAAAAACGCTAAGCCCGGTACGGAGATTCTTATTTATTCCGCCTATATGCCATTTTTAAAGGCGATTTATCGTTTGCCGCCCTCTGTCAAGGTGACGGCTATCGTCACGGATCTCCCCGAGTATTATGATCTTGGCAAAGCTTCGCTTTTTCGATGTATTTCCCGCCGCGTTTTAAACCGTATGGTATATCGTTATCTCGGCCGAGTGAACCGCTTCGTTCTGCTGACCGATCAAATGGCGGAGCGCTTGCGGGTGGGGGAACGTCCGTGGATGCGAATGGAAGGCATTTGTTCGGCGCATCATTCCGAGCCGCAGGAAACGGTGGAAATCCATCCTAAGGCGATTCTGTATAGCGGAACCTTACACTATCAATACGGTATTTCCAATCTTTTGCAGGCTTTTCGATCTATGGAGGATCCCGAGCTGGAGCTGTGGATCTGCGGCGGCGGAGAAGCGGAAAAAGAAATTGAGGCCATGGCCTTACAGGATTCCCGCATTAAATTTTTCGGATTTTGCAGTGCCGCAGAAGTCACGGCGCTTCAAAAAAAGGCGGCGGTTCTCGTCAACCCCCGAACCAAAGAGGGAGAATATACCAAGT
>SVTB01000106.1 GCA_015064015.1 Oscillospiraceae bacterium
CACCACTCGCCCACCGCGGACGTGCCAGAAGGGGTAGCGGAGGCGGAAGTCACAGTTCATGACCGTGATATCCGAGGCCTCCTTCAGGGCGGACTCCCCGTCAGCAGGGCCGTCGAAGAGGCAATTCTTGACCGTAGCATTAGAGATGCCGTAGAGGGCGCGCTCCTCGTCCAGGGTGAGGTTTTCGTAGCGGGTTGGGGTAAGGGTAGCGTTCATGGCGTTTCCTTTTCTGTATGATTCGGTTATCAGACACAGTTGAAACGGTCAAAGACCGACCGCACCCATATTGTAGCACAAACCGCCCCGTCTGTCAATGCGGTGACGAGAATTTCAGTCATTTACCCTTTACAAGATCCCCTTTTTATGCTATAATGAGGACAACATTTCCCCAAGGAGGCCAATATGACTCCTCTCTTCATTCTGGGCCAGCTCTGGGGCCTTTGCGCCATGGCCCTCATCGTGATCTCCTTCCAGTGCAAGAAGCCCGCCCGCCTGTGTATCGTCCAGGTCTGCGCCTGCCTGTTCTTCATCCTCCACTATCTCTTCCTGGGCCTCAACGGCGATGCCGCGGCCTACGCGGGCATGACCCAGAACGCCGTGGGTCTTCTCTTCCGCGGGGTGCTGGCCCTGTCCGAGAAGAAAAAGTCCCTGCTCTCCCCTCTGATGCTGGCGGGACTCTGCGCCGTCTCCGCCGTGGTGGCTGTCCTGACCTATCCCGGCCGCCTCATCGCCCTCCTGCCCACGGTGGCCAATTTCGCCTGCATCGGCTGTATGTGGACCAAAAACTCCAACACCATCCGCATCACCCAGCTGGCCATCATCTCCCCCTTCTGGATCATCTACAATATCTTCACCCTCTCGGTGGCGGGAATTCTGACCGAGTGCTTCAATCTGGTGTCCATCGGGGTCTACTATGTGAGGGTGTGGCGGGAGAAGAAGAGGGTGTAAAATTGGGGTTTATCGGGCTGCGCCCGAAATGCAAAATTCAAAATGCAAAATGCAAAATTGAAGTACGGGCGTCGGCGTAATGAGGATCCGGCAAAAATGATCTTTCTTGTGGGGGCAATGACTTTTCTGGTTTTTTCTTCACGCACTCTTACCATAAGATAGGCTTTTGCGCAAGCAAAAGGCTTCATTCATTTTGCATTTTGCATTTTGAATTTTGCATTTTTAAACACCCCGACAAACCCAAATTTGAATAATCAGAAAGGAGCCTCGCCATGATCTCTGTTCCTTCCTACCTCACCCCCCTGCTCGCCCTCTTCGCCTCCCGCGGCGAGCACGCCTATCCTGTGGGCGGATGCGTGCGGGACACCCTCATGGGCATCCCGCCCCACGACTGGGACGTGGCGGTCACCACCCACCCCCACGACACCATGGCCATCTGCCACGACGCGGGCTACCGTACCGTCCCCACGGGCCTCAAGCACGGCACGGTCACCGTCCTCGTCCCCCTCAGCGGCGACCCAGCTGACCGCGGCGGCCCCTACGAGATGATCGAGTGCACCACCTGCCGCACCGAGGGAGGCTACACCGACGGCCGCCACCCCGATGCCGTGGCCTTCACGGGGCTGATCGAGGACGATCTCTCCCGCCGCGATTTCACGGTCAACGCCATGGCCTTCACCCAAACCGACGGAGAGCTGGCCATTCTTGACCTCTTCGGCGGGCAGGAGGATCTGAAAAACAAGGTCATCCGCGCCGTGGGCGATCCCGACACCCGCTTCACCGAGGACGCCCTCCGCCTCATGCGGGGGGTGCGCTTCGCCGTCAAGCTGGGCTTTACCATTGAGGAGAACACCTACGCCGCCATCTGCCGCCGGGCCGAGGGCCTGGCCCGCATCTCCCGCGAACGCATCAGCGATGAGTTCCAAAAGATCCTCACCTCCCCCGAGCCCGAGCGGGGGGTTCAGCTGCTCACCGATACGGGGCTTCTGCCCTACGTCCTGCCCCGCGGCATTTCCCCCATGGGCATGGGCGATCTCTCCTCTCTGCCCGCTGATTTCACGGTCCGCATGGCCTGCCTTTTGTGGGAGATGGACTACGACGGAATGCAGGAGAACCTGGCGGGTCTGCGGCTCCCCAACGCCGTCCGCAAGGATATCCTGGCCATCGCCTGCTCCTACATCAGAACCCTCCGCCCCGATGCCCTTTGCGCCCGTCAATGGCGTCACGGGCTGGGAGAGAACGCCCTCCCCGCTCTGGCGGTCCGCGCCGCCCGCGGGGATGCCGCCGCCTGCGAGATGGCCAAGCTGGTAAAGCTCTCCATCGAAAAGAACGAGCCCGTCCGCATCGCCGATCTGGACGTCAACGGCACCGACCTCATTGCCCTGGGCTTCAAGCCCGGGCGGCTTCTGCAGGACATCCTCTGCGACCTTCTGGAGTTAGTCTGGAACGACCCCGCGAAAAATACCCGCGAGGAGCTGATTAAAGAGGCCCTGAAGCGGAAAGACTAACCCCAGAGCCGATCCCCCCGATCACATGGGTCGGGGGTGGCTCACGGGGGGAAAAAACTTGAAAAAATTTCAAACTTTTTTTGAAAAAGCCCTTGACAAATTCCAAGTTATCTGCTATAATATCGTCTGTTGAAAATATTGGGGCATCGCCAAGCGGTAAGGCATCAGACTCTGACTCTGACATTTCCGGGGTTCGAATCCCTGTGCCCCAGCCAGACCTTACTAATTTGAACCTACTTTTATGGTAGGCAGGTTAGTAAGGTTTTTTCTATCTCACCCATAAAACAACACAAAAGATTGGCACAGTCACCACAAGCGTGAAGACTGTGCCATAATTGTCGAAGGCTGAATTTGTTTATTGTTAGAACAGTGTATGAAGAAGAACCTCTTTGTAGAGATTTGTCCAGAGATTACGACTCTTGCCGATATACTCAGGGTTTTCTTCTTTTTCATCCCAAATCATTACCGCAATGCGCTCTCCCAAAGACGCCCAAACATCAAAAGGATCTTTTTTCCAACTGTAAAAACCTGTATTAGGATCGACAGTAACTAATGCGCGGAAAGCTCCTACAACAGGATAAAGGATTCCCTTGGGAACCAAATACTTCAGATCGGTCTGTGCAAACATGGTTTGCCCAACGATCTCTCCATTACTGTATTTGGAGTATTTTTTTGCACCGTAAAGGTGCTTTGTTCTTTTTACCATTTGGGGGAATTCTCGTTCTACCGTATCCCACAAGCGGAAAATATCGCCTGTGATCGGTGCCATTTGCGCAAGCGTTTTTTCTCTTTGCTCTTTTCCTTGATTCAAAAAACGCTTAAGACTGGTTTCTTTTCCAGTATAGCTTTGGATAGGTTGGTTTTCTGTTGCAAATCCAACCTGTCCTGCGGTTGGATACAAATTCTGATTGAACATATTCAGAATTGTAATAACTTCGCGAACATCAATAACCTGAATACCTTCGTCATAATGCTGGTTCATGTGGTAAGCCACCCTTTTTTCAAAGGGAAAGGGCTGAAGAATCTGCTTTAATGTGTCAAAACTTTTACGCAGTTCTTCTTGGGATTTGAGATCCACTTGAACAGAAGTGTTTCTTGCAGCGGCTAATTCGACAGGCGATAACAGACCGACAAAGAATTCCGCAAACACATAGCGTGCATCCAACGACAGATTCTCATCATTTTGTGCGTCAAAAATTGCGTGAAGGGTATGTCCGCCGTCAATGTTGCCATGAATGTCTGCATTAGTCATTTCCACTGTGAGGGTTTCTGTTCGCGTATCGAAAGAAACAGATTCGACAGAGAATACAACACCACGGTTTAATTCGTGAAAATCGTCATTTTCTTGCAGACTGTTAATGATAGCTTTGGCTACATCAGTAGTCATTTTTTGGTCACGGGGATTGGTCTTGGTCCATTCTTTCAAATCTTGAGGAATGGTTGCAGTTTCAAGGTAGCATACATATTTTGTATGGCCTTCTGCTTTTCGATTGGGGTCTAACATTTTTTTGAACTCTCTTGCGTGCATTTGAAATTTTGGCATTTTAGTAATTCTCCTTTTTAAATTTTTGCAAAATAAAAACACCTTCGCACGCAAGATACGAAGATGCAAACAGCAACGACAATAAGACGAGGTATAACTATACCCCTTAAACCTTAATTCAATTGTGCCCACATACTCATATCTCGCATATGAATTTGGATGCCTCAATGGCTCTTGCCAATAGGACTTGTGCATATGGTAGCACAAAAGGAAACATTTGTCAAGTACGGTATTTGAAAATCAGCAAAATACCCAAAACACCCCCAGAAAACCTGTTTAAAACAAACAAATATCGATGTCGCAGAAACAATATTTTCTATATCACAAAGCATAAAGATGGTAAACAGTATGATGAACCCCGATTTTTGCCTTTCGTCCTGGTCCAGTGTAGCATAGCTCTCGCAGCTGTCAACGTGAAAAATTATCGCTGAAAAATGGAATATATTCGAGAAAGTCAAGTAGCAATACTTGGCTTTTTCTTTGTCCCTATGCAATATTTTTTCTTGTACTGACAAGGGACTATACCTCTCGTTGACATCTGCACACCTCACTCGGAATGAACGCGATCAGCTCCCGACCTATGCTCCCCTGACCCTGCCGAAAGGCGAAATAAAAATCGGGAGGTATAGAAAATGAAAACCCAAAACCAAGTAAGAATCACAAACGAAAATGTAAGGATCACCGCTGAAAACGTCCAGCACATCGGTGAGTGTATCGCACTGTCTGCCATCAAGAAAATGATGCGATTTGCACACCATCCACGTTCTCTTGACAAGCTGTACACCGGATTGGTCGAAGACATTTACGGCAATCGAGGCTACAATACGACCTTTTCGGACGGTTACGATCTCGCGTCCGAGGTGATTTGCTTCCTTTGCCACTACATGGGTCACAACTTGGCCGATCTGGCTTGTCAGAATCGCAAGGGTGAGTTGCTGACTGTCCGCTTCGCCTGCTACCGTCACGCCCTGCGGTATATCGAAAAGGAGTATCTTTCCGGCTATAAGACCATCAGCATCGAAGAATGCTCGCCCGCTGACGCTTCCATTGACTTCGAGACCCAGTATGAGATTGAAGACTACACCAAGGTCGATACCATCATCCATCAAATGCGTTTGACCATTGCGGAAACTGAAACGCTGAACCACTACATGGCCGGACTCGGTTTCGTAGAGATTGCGCAGATGCAGAACGTCAATAATACGACCGTGTGGCGAAGAAGAAAGAGCATTCAGAAGAAGTACCTGCGATATATCGTCATGCAAAGCTGATCTGATATCTATAAATCACAAATAGGGAGCGTAATTGCTCCCTATCGTTATTGTAAGAGTTCGTGCAAGATTTGTCCAGTCTCGTAAGAGTAGGAACCAAACATGGTTGTTAGGCGTGTGCTTGTCTTGATACAAGTCGGGCTCGCTGCGCTCGCCCGAGACAAGCACACGCCTAACCCGCAACTCGACTTCCGCAACGACAACAATGCGCCGACGGATGCGAGGTCGCCGCTGAGCCGCTTGGCGAACCTTCGCATTTTTACCGTCGGCGCGGACGTTGATTCATTAAGCTCTAAAGCTATGTTGGCGGGACAGATTCCCTTCACGAATAGACTGACCCGTTCTTATAGACGATCCCTGTCTCCAAATCGATCACCGCATAGCGTAATTCCCAATTGATTCCGGTTATTTTCTGATAATCGTTGTACACGTTATCAAAATCCTCGTACGTGCTGTACTCCACCACCAGGGTTTTCCCATCCATAGCCACGATACTGCGTATGGCATCGGGGATGTCGTTTGTCGTCAGGGTGGCCAGTAAGGTCAGCTCGTCATCAGCGCTTTTGCGATACCATATCTCACCTCCGCTGTAGTTGACCAGCCAGTTTTCTACCTTGTCGTTGTAGTAGGTGTAGTGGGGATCGTCCTTGTAGGCAGGTGTATTATGCTTCAAGAAGAAATACTGCCCCGTCTGGTTCCAGGCATTCAGCTCCCCTGTTTCCTCGTCCATAAAGCTTTCCTTTGTCATGGTTTCACCGGTACTGAGATCGTAATACAAGACACTATTGGCTGTTACGCTTTGACGAAGCACCATCAAATGGGAGGTTCCGGCCCGCCCCACAACGATAAACCGAACGTCCCCGTCCTCTGGATTCAAAAGAGAGGCCTTCAGCAGGCACTTCCGCTCCTCTGTGTCGATATCATACTGCCATAATGCCCCGTCTGAAGCCGTATAGTACAGATACCGGCCAAGCCCCCTACCGGATTGAAAGGTGAAACTTGCGTCCGTTGCGGCGGAGCAGGTGTTGGTTTGGGGGTCAAATACGAATAGGGAGAATGAAACGCGCCCATCGTCCTTCAACACACCGCCAATCATGTAGATCATTCCTTGATGAACCGAGAAACAATCGGGGAAGTCCAGTTCATTCCATTCGTACACCTGCTTTACATCATCCAGCATCAAATTGAACGAGTACAGGCGGTAGCCCCCTTCAAACATTTCCATCAAAAGATAAATCCGATCCCCCAACACCACGCATTCATCAATTTGGCCGTAGAACAAGCAGGAGTCACTATAATGATCGCAAGCCAGATCCTTGCAAAGCGTGACGATATTCCCCGTCAGCTTGCTATATGCCTGTCCGCCATTCCCAAAGGTTGCCAGATTGAAAATGTAGTAATACGGCGTATTGGCTACGATATCGGAGGAATATTCCGTGTAATCCGAGGTGCTGCGGTACATAGTGAGAAGCTCCTCGGGGGACATGGACTCATAGGGGTTTCCCTCGGTGAGCTGAACACTTGACTCCGGGGCTTTGTCCGCGGGAGTGTCCGAGGAGGTTTCCGTAGGGGCTTCGGTGACGGTTCCATGATCGGGCGTGCCCGTGTCGATGGGATCGCGGTATTGATCTCTGCGGTTGCAGGACGTGAACCCGACAGACAGCAGTATGAATGTCAAGCAAACGGCTATACATTTTTTCATCGCGACTATCCTTTCTTTTCTGTCTTCTGACATCATTTATAAACGGTTCCCGTCTCCAAATCGATCACGGCATAGCGCAGTGAGTCTCCGCTTGTCAGTTTATTGTAATCATTATAGACATTTTCGAAATCCTTATAGGTTTTATAGGACACTACCAGAGTTTTGCCGTCGGTTGCTACTACGTAGCGGATCGCGTCCGGAATGCCGTCAGTCTGCATACGGACAAGCAAGGAAAGCTCGGAATTGCTGTCGGGACGGAACCAGATCTCACCGCCGCTGTAGTTGACAAGCCAGTTTTCCACCTTGTCGTTATAGTAGGTGTAGTGGGGGTCATTCTCGAAGGCAGGGGTATCGTGTTTAATTTGCAGGTACTGCCCCGTGCTGATCCATACAAGATTTGCCTTGTCCTCTCCTAAGAGAGATTCCTCGGTGATGATCTCGCCTGTGGTCAGATCATAGTAAAAGTACGTGAACACCTGAACACTCTGACGAACAACACAAATATGATTGGGTCCCGCGGCTTTCAATGCGTGAAAGCGCACGTCACCCTCCTCGGGGTTCAGTAGCGAGGCCTCCAACAAACAGGTATGCGTACCGTTCTTGAAGTCATATTGCCAAAGCGCGCCGTCTATAGCGGTATAATAAAAGCAACCATCCAGCAAACCGACATTACTGCCGACCCAAAATATGAAATCCTCTCCCAATGCATAGTCGTAGGTCTTTTGTTCGGGATCAAGCACAAACAGCGAGCTCCTTACTTCATCTCCCTCGTTAAGCACCTTGCCGGCCATGTAAAGCTTACCGTTGTATACGCTAAATGATTCAGGATAATCATAGCCATTCCACTCGTAAATGAGCTCAGCATCATCGAACATATAATTGAACGAATACAGTCTGAACCAGTTGTCAAAGCCATTCCTAATACCCAGATAAATACGGTCACCAATTAAAAAATAACCGGAAGGCGTACCGCTGAACATGCAATCATCGTGTCTGCATCCCAATTCTTTACAAAGAGTAACGTATTTGCCTGTCAACTTACTGTATGCCCGACCACCCGGTTGAAACGTATCAGACCGAATGACGTAATAGTAAGGAGTGTTGTAAGCCAAATCGGAGGAGTATGTAGCGCTCTCTGAGGTCTGCTGATATAGCGCCAACAGATCATCCTTGCTCATACCCGCATAAGGATTTCCCGTTCCTTCCGGGCTTGGAGGATTGCCGGGATTTACGGGTGTTGTCCCCGATTCGGTTTCCTGCCCGGTAGTTTCATCCGGATCGGTGGGCTGATCGGTGACCGCATTGGTAGTAGGTGTGGTTGTTTCTGCATTGGTTTCTGTACCTACCGGGTGACGGTAT
>SVTB01000107.1 GCA_015064015.1 Oscillospiraceae bacterium
GCGGTAACGGTAGCACCGTCAACCACGGGAGTACCCACCTTGAAGCCTGCATCGGTAGAGAGTGCAGACACAGGGAAACTAACCTCTGCGCCTTCCTCAACCTCAAGCTTCTCAACAAAGATGATGTCCTGCTCGGAGACCTTGTACTGCTTTCCGCCTGTCGTGATAACAGCAAACATGAAAAGCACCTCTTTTCTTTAAGACTCGCTAATGGGGCGGCGACACCTTTCATAACCATATTTCCCCGACTCCACAAGGGAGATTTGAGGAATAAAAGCTTTGGAAAATGACCGCACTTAAAAAGGCCCGTTTTAAGCGGCAAATTATTATACCATGTATTTTCCCGCTTGTCAATAGGTTTTCGGAAATTTTCCTAAATTTTTCTTTGTATTTTTGTAAAAAACACCGATTCTTTTTTTCCTGCTTACGCATTGGGAAAATATTCTTTTTCGAGAGACAAAATTTTCATTTGAGACTTGCAATCGGGAACAAAATGGTGTATAATAGGTAAGAATATATATTTAATATGGAAGGTCTTTTCATGAACGAAACGATTTACCCCGGCAACGCCGCATCCGAAGTAACCGACACCGCCTTTGACTCTGACCGCATTGTTCTTGAGCATCTTGTCACCCTGCTTTCTCAATGTGAAGAAGATCCTGTCGAGGGACTGGCGGGATATCTTGTCACCGAGGATCCTACGTATCTTCCGGATGATTCCGAGATCAAGTGCTTGATCCGTATGATGGGGCGTGATAAGCTTTTACGTTTAATTCTAAACTCGGTTTTGCCCTCTCAATCCTCCCCGAAAGGAGTGTAATCACTATGACTGAGGAAATGAGCTCCGTGTCTCCCGTCTTTTTAGATCTTCGGGGTGAGCGTTTCCATCCTATGCCTCCGCCCACCGCACCCTGCGTTATATCACTGGGTAATTTTGACGGTGTGCATCGGGCGCACGCAGCTCTGATCCATGCGTCTCTTGACTTGCGGGATGAGCATTTTCCCCACGGATTGTGCGGCATCTTCTCCTTTTTTCACCCCACATCTGACTATAGGCCCACTACATCCGACAGCCGCGATCAAGAAGGCTCAAAAATGACCCTGCGCAACCCTTCCGGCCTGAAGCATCTCACCACATTGAAAGAGAAACTGTGGCTTTGCAAGCGGTTGGGCGCGGATTTTGCCTGTCTTTGTGATTTCAACGATATCCGAACGCTTTCCCCAAACGATTTTTTGAAATTCTTGACTGACCACATGGATATACGCGGAGTGGTTTGCGGATTCAACTTTAGATTCGGCATTTGGGGCTCCGGAAACGCTGCGACTCTTTCTGCCGTGTTTGATCATCCCGAGAACGGGACATTTTGCCAAGTCGTTCCTTCGTTTTCGTTGGACGGAGATACCGTCAGCGCCACGCGAATTCGGACATTTTTGTCCGAAGGAGATGCCGTCATGGCGGCCGAGCATTTAGGGCGGCCCTATGCGCTGGAATCCAGAGTGGTCACGGGTAAGCAGTTGGGACGGAAGCTGGGATTTCCTACCGCCAATCAGAATTTCCTTTTAGAAAGTTTGGTGCCCGCACGTGGAGTTTACGCTGTCCTTTGCCACACCCCTAAAGGGATCTTTCCGGGAGTAGCCAACGTAGGCTCTCATCCTACGGTGGATCAAAATGCCCCCGTCAACTGCGAAACCCACATTATTGGATTCACGGGAGATCTGTACGGCTACTGTATGAAAATTGAGTTTCTATGTCGTCTGCGAGACGAAGAACGCTTCCCTTCTCCCGAAATATTGGCAGATGCCATTGCGAAAGATACCCAAGCTGCCGCCGACTATGCAAAGGCTTATCTGAAAAAACAGGCTCATCATATCAAGTGATCTTTGGGGAATTGATTATCCCCCCCCTTTCTTCCCGAAAGGATATCGCGCGCAATTCGATATTCCCGTATTCAAACACACTTTTCATTTCAAAATTACTTGTGCCGCGCAAAGCGGCAGAACGGATATCATTATGTCTCCCAAAAGAACGTCAAGTGCATTTAAAACCAAGCGGCTGGCCCTGTCAGCCGTGATGTGTGCCCTCAGTGTGGTCATGCTGGGGATGGGGGCCATTTTGGAAGTGTTGGACATCACCGCCTCCATGCTGGCTTCTCTTTTTCTCCTGCCGTTATTGCTATGTTACGGCAACGGCTATACCCTGATGGCCTATGCCGTTACATCGCTCCTCTCCCTTATCTTGATGCCTCATAGCTTTTCTCCTTGGATGTACGCAGGACTTTTGGGATACTATCCCATGGTCAAGCACAAGTTGGATCGTCTCCCCCGCGCCTTGGCTTATTTTCTCAAGGGAATTTTGCTTTTGACGGCACTGAGTGTCTACTTTGTCATTTTCTATTTTCTTATGTTGCAGGGCTCTGGCTCTTTGTCAGACGCTTTTCTCAAGGCCTTTGGCGAGGAAGACGGCGGTGCTGTCATGGGATGGGTTACTGTGGCCCTGGCTTTCATTTCCTTTTTCGCCTATGATCTGCTCATCGACCGTGTTTTAATCCTCTACCGCTACAAGTGGCAGGAACGGGTAGAACGGTGGATGAAATGACAGATACCTCATCAGCCTACTCCACACTTCTGCTGGTGGATGGGAGTAACCTTCTGTTTCAAATGTTTTACGGAATGCCCGCAAGAATCGTCAACAAAGAGGGCATCCCTATTCAAGGAGTTCTGGGTTTTGTGGGAGCTCTTTTGAAAATCATCCGTCTAACCAACCCCAGCCACATCGCGGTCTTATTTGACGGAGAGCATCATAACCCCCGTTCCCTGTTGGATCCCGATTATAAGGCAAACCGTGTGGATTACAGCCAAATTCCCGAAGAACAATCTCCTTTTCCCCAACTTCCCTTTGTATATGCGGCATTGAATGAATTGAAAATTCCTCACGCAGAAACCACGGATTGTGAAACAGACGATTGGATATCTGCTTACGTGCAAATTGCGGATGAAAGCACAAACGTGGTGATCGCCTCCTTTGACAGCGACTTTTTTCAGCTTATATCTCATCGTGTATCGGTACTTCGTTACCGCGGCAATCGAACTGTCATATTCACTCCTTGGGAATTCAAGCAAAAATTCGGGGTTGATCCCGAACAATATGCGGACTTTAAGGCCATGACGGGAGATACATCGGATCACATCAAAGGTGCTCCCGGAATCGGCCCCAAAACCGCCGCGTCCTTGCTGAACAAATACGGAGATCTGGATCGCATTCTTGCTTCGATCGATTTTATTTCCCAATCCTCCGTTCGCACATCTATCGCCAATCACCGTGACCGTCTCATAAGAAACCGCCGTCTCATTTCTCTGCGCCATGAAGTCCTCCCCAATCTTCCCTTTCCCATAGCCGACTTACCCTGCCCGACGATCACCATGACAACGCGAGAAGTTCTTCAAAAGATTGGACTATAAGCCCATCATCATCCATCATTACTTCAAACTGAGCTCGATACTTGTCAAGTTATGAGCTCAGTTCTTTTTTATCGTCACGCTATGACAAAATTCTCCATATACTGTCATGACCCGTCTTACGGGCAGTATTTGTAAAGGAGGAATACTCATGGAACATTTGAATGAAGCCGTCATGCCGGAGCGTGATCTGTCACCTCATATGCTGGGACTCTGTCCTTCGGGAAACCGTAGGCAAAAATCGCACGAAGATGCAGGATGCGGATGTGAAGAAGCCCCTTCCTGTTCTCTCACAGAATCATGCTCTTTGGGGTGGGGGTTGGCCAAACATCCGCTGGCTATGGTTTACGCCCCTTGCCAAGGTTTCATCGGACTATACGACCCGGATACCGCACTTGCAAGGGGAACTATATTCAGCGAGCTGGATCTTCCCTTGGAGGCTGTTCGAGACAGGGGCACGTCCGGTTGTGGCATTTGCAATACGGGCGCTCGATATCATCACACATCGGGAGGTAAGGAATCATGAATGATAGAAATTGTCCTTTTCATTCTATGAATTACAACAGATACGGTATGCCTCTCACGGGAAGCAGGCATATTGCCGGGGGACTGTCTAAGGGAAGCATCGGTAATCATAATCGTGTCAACTCTTGCTCTCGCGGAGAGGCCTCCCGCAACGCTACAGGTCGTAGAGGCATTTGCGGTTGCGGAGAACAACGAGTTCAAGAAAGAGCTGTGGAAACTCGGCTGTCCGACATGAATGAGGGATGCGGCTGCGGGTGCGGCGAGCACCAGGATGATTGCGAAAAGCTGATGAAGCAGATCTATGCCGTAGATTTCGCCTTGTATGAGGTAATCCTCTATTTGGATGCTTATCCCGAGCATTGTGAAGCGTTGGATTACTACCACAAGCTGATGGAGCGACGCCGCGCGCTGCACGCCGCATATGAAGCCTCCTGCGGCCCCGTTACCGCCTTTGGAAACATGAGCCAGACCTCCTGGGATTGGGTTAAAACTCCCGCGCCCTGGGAATATGTGGGCTCGTGAGCACTTATAGGAAAGGAAGGATTCGCTTATGTGGACTTACGAGAAAAAACTGCAATACCCTGTTAAGATCAAGAACCCCGATCCCAAAGCAGCGCAGATCATCATATCACAGCTCGGTGGGCCTGACGGAGAATTAGCGGCATCCATGCGATATCTTCATCAGCGATACAGTATGCCCGACAAAAAGGTAGCAGGGCTACTGACGGATATTGGTACCGAAGAGTTGGCTCACCTGGAGATCATTGCTGCCATTCTCTATCAGCTAACCCGTAATTTGAAGGAAGAGGAGATCGCCAACACACCTTTTGCCACCTATTTTGTGGATCACACCACGGGACTTTATCCCATCGCCGCCTCGGGTGTCCCTTTTGATATGAAATACGTGGGAGTCAAGGGTGACGTAATCGCCGATCTAAACGAGGATCTGGCAGCTGAACAAAAAGCCCGCGTGACCTATGATAATATCCTGCGGCTTGTGGATGATCCCGATATCAAGGATCCCATCAAGTTCTTGAGAGAGCGTGAGCTCGTGCATTATCAAAGATTTTCAGATGCACTTCGTATCACCCAAGATACCCTTGACGCCAAAAACTTTTACGCTTACAACCCCGCCTTCGATAAAGCACTGCATCGTAGGGACTGATTTTTTCGAAGATCTTGCATTTTTTCAGACAATCGCGATTGTTTATCCGCCTTTGATACAGCTCATTCGAAAAGCCCCGAAGAAAACTTCTTCGGGGCTTTAACATATCAAGTTATACCATCATTTAGTTCATATTCTCGTAGCCGATGATGGTTTGCAGAACCGTTTGGGCATAAACACGAACGAAATAATCATTGGGATGATTGATGTTATTACCGGAGTAATCATGGAAGTCCTTGTGCTCCAAAATAGCCAAGCTAACAGAGGTCATACAAGCCACAGCACAAGCCGCGCCGTTTTTGTTGAGCTTGGCTGCCAACTGTTTGAGTTGAGCCTCTTGCTGATCCTGATGGCTGTACCAACCGTTGATTGCATTGGGGTTGGGCACCATGGTGGACACCAGAATGATATTTGCCGCAGGGCTTCCTTCCAGAACGCCGTTGACAATCTTTTCGAGATTCTTGGAGGTATTGCGGGGGCTAATAGCACCGTCGTTCATGCCGTAACCCAGGATAAAGAGATCGCAGCCATGAGCAGCTACCTTTTCCTTTACATACTTATCCAGGTTGTTCACACCATCCTGAGAAGTCCAACCGCCCACAGCGGTATTGACGTAGGTGATGGTACCGCGCTCACCTGCCACATAGTCCTGCGTGGGCACATTAGCGGTGCCGGTAAGCCCTGCCACCTCAAAGTGAACGGTATAATCAAAGAGATCAGCCAAAGCCTTGACCACCAGCATGGGGTAAGTGTCCTGATAGGGGGCATAGTTTGCCAGCCAAGTGGCGCTCGCGCCGTAAGTGATGGAGTCGCCGTAGAACATGACTGTGACGTCCTCACCGGCCTGGAGCTTCTTTACGAAGTTTTGCAGAGTCTCCAGTTCAGCGGGCTGGGTGAAGCCTTCCCATGCGTCGGCGTGGGTATAGTTGACGTTGATCTGATAGTCGGTCATGGGTTTACCCTCGCCCCAGTAGGTGTGGACATCCTTGCCCTCGTATTTGGTGATGACGTTGATCTGGGAGTGGGGAGCCACGTTGTAGAACTTGGCGCGGGTGATGCAAGGAATGGCAGAACCCTCGAGGATCTTGAGCTTGCCATCTACGATTTCGTAGTCCTTCCCTGCCTCGTAGGTCTTGGATCCGTCGAAGGAGGTAACGGAAACAACAGACTCGATGGGATACAGCAGGGTCTTTTCGTCACCATAATCCAAGAACATGACGGTCTCGTTGACAGAAGAAGTACCGCTGAAAATAGGCTGCATAAGAGTATTCAAATCAGACATATTAACCTCCAAACCCAGTTGGTCTTTGATAGAAGGCTCGGTGGGGGCCTCGGTGGGTGTTTCGGTAGGTGCCTCGGTAGGCAGCTCTGTCTCGGGGACGGTAGGTTCCTCGGTGGGGGCATCGGTGACGGGAGTAGTGTCGGGGGTGGTGCCGGGAGTGGTCTCTGCAGGGGTATCACCACCGCAGGCCACGAGTCCAAGGCATAAGAGGGAGACAAGCAACAAGGTTAAGCCGCTAAATAATCTTTTCATTTTTCTATACCTTTCTAAATCAGTTCATATTTTCATAGCCGATGACAGTTTGGAGAAGGGTCTGGGCATAGACACGGTAGAAATAGTCATTGGGGTGGTTAATGTTATTGCCGGAGTAGTCGTTGAAGGTCTTATGCTCCAGAATCGCCTTGGAAACAGAGTTGACACAAGCCACACCGCAGATCTTGCCATCCTCCCGGAAAGACTCAGCCTGCTTGATGAGCAAAGCTTCCTGCTGCTTGATAGAATCAAAGTCCCAGCTGGAATTGTTATGAGGAGACATGGAGGAAACGAACATTACGCTAACCTCGGGATTGATCTCATACATAGAATTTGCCATCTTCTTCATGTTATTTTGGGTGTTGCGGGCAGCCATGCCACCGTCGTTCATACCATAAGCCAAAACGAAGAGATCACAGCCATATTTTTCCACCTGCTGCTTAACGAATTTATCGAAATTCGCAACGCCGTCATTGGAGTTCCAACCACCGATAGCTGTATTGACATAGGTGATAGTACCGCGAGTTCCTGCGACGTAATCTGTCGTGGGCACCGTATGACAAGGCATAGATGCCACAAGGCCGGTGTTAATGTACTTCACAGTATAGTCGAAGAGATCTGCCAACGCTTCAACGAAGAGCATGGCGTAGGGACCCTGCTTGGGTTGAACACCCTCAGCGAAAGTGGAGCAAGCACCCCAGGTAATGGAGTCACCGTAGAAGAATACGGTTACATCCTCGCCTGCTTGAAGCTTTTTGATGAAATTCTGATAGATATCCAACTGGCTGTTCTGCGTGAAGCCTTCCCAGTTATCCTCATGGGTATAGGTCACGCTGACCTGCCACTGCTTGATCTGGCTTTCGCCCCAGAATGTGGGTACCATCTGACCCGTAGCGGGATTCACGGTGTTAATGATAGAACCGTTAGAATTATAATATCTGGAGGAAGTGATGCAGGGGATGGTAGAATTTTCAGTAACCTTCAGCTTGCCATCCTCAATCACATAGTCTTTCCCCTCTTCGTAAGTCTTTTGGCCGTCGTAAGAGGTGACGGAAATGATGGTTTTGATGGGGAACAGGAGGGACTTGACATCGCCCTTGTCAATGAACATAACCGTCTCGTTTTTGGACTCGGTTCCGCTGAATATGGGTAGCATCATGGGATTCAGATCTGACATATTGACCTCCAATCCAAGTTGATCCTTGAGGGGAGCTTCGGTGGGTGCTTCGGTGGGTGCTTCGGTGGGTGCTTCGGTAGGTATCTCCGTCACCACGGGTGCTTCGGTGGGAGCATCGATTTGAGGCTCTGTAGCTTCCACGGTAGCCCCATCGGTCACTTCAACGGTTGCTTCGGGAGCTTTGGTAGGTGCCTCTGTCTCCTTGGGGTCGGTGGTGCTGTTGCAAGCCACCATTCCGACGGTGAGAAGTGCGGCGGCCAAAATAATTAGGCCTTTGGTTTTCAAGTTTTTCATGATTTCTCCTTTATTATTAGCCGATTGGCTTTTTTACTTATTTGGTATGGTAAATTGTTGTTTATCAGGGGCTTTGCCCCTGAACCCCACCAAGAACCTTTTTGAAAAAAGGTTCTTGGAACTCTAAAAACTTTCATCAATATGAATTTGTTTTAAGAGTTTTTGAAGGGGG
>SVTB01000108.1 GCA_015064015.1 Oscillospiraceae bacterium
CAAACGGAGACGAGTGTGCTATAATACACGAGTGCTCAGGAGAGCACCCTGCGGTGTTAGCTCAGCTGGATAGAGTGCCTGGCTACGAACCAGTAGGTCGGGGGTTCGAGTCCCTTACACCGCGCCACTAAACCTCGTCTTCGGACGGGGTTTTTGTTTTATAAATTGTCCTTGATATGTCAGAACGGAGAGTACGATGAAAAAAGCTATGACACCATCAAACATATTGGCGGCTTTACTTTTGACGATCACAGCCAACTCATATCTTCTTGTTTCTACCTATCGTCTGTTTTTACCACTCCTTATATGTGTGGGAATGCTTATCATGGGGATATCTCTGCGCATCCTGTACAGAACACGTACCCCACGATGGGTTTTCTGCCATTTGGGCGGAAATTTGTTGGAGATTTTTTCGCTTTCGCTGCTTCCATCTATTGTCTATCATATCATATTGCTCATCTATTTAAAGAATGACTGGACGGTACTATTTTGGAGTGCTGTCACCTGTATTTGCGTATCCGCTTTTGTATTTTGGTTCGGTATCATATGCGTTTATATAGCCTCGTATCAGTTAGGCGTAAAACTGCGGGTGCTGGGCATACTGTGCGGCATGATTCCTATTTTAAATCTTATTATATTGGATAAGATCATCCGTACCGTTATGATTGAGGTGGAATTTGAAATCAGCAGGGAAGTAAAGCAAAAAGAACAAGCAGAGAGGAGAATTTGTGCAACCCAATATCCTATTCTGTTCGTACATGGTGTCTTTTTTAGAGATTCCAAAAGATTTAACTATTGGGGACGAATTCCAAAAGTGCTTCAAAACAACGGAGCACAAATTTATTACGGCGAGCACTCATCGGCGCTGTCTGTACCTGATAGCGCCGCGGAATTGTCTACTCGTATCCGAAAGATTGTAGAGGAAAGTGGTTGCGAAAAAGTCAATATCATCGCTCATTCTAAAGGCGGATTGGATTGCAGATACGCGATCAAAAACTTGGGTATTTCACCTATGGTGGCATCTCTCACGACGATCAATACACCACACAGGGGATGCTTGTTTGCCGACAAAATGCTGGGCTACATAGATCAAAAAACACAAGATAAAATTGCTGATTTTTACAATTCAGCGCTAAAAAGAATCGGCGATCCAAATCCTGATTTCCTGGCGGCAGTTCGTGATCTTACGGCAGAAGCTTGTGCTGTATTTGATCGTGAGCTGACCGTTCCGGAGGAGATTTATTGTCAAAGCTTCGGTTCCATACTCAACAAAGCTACCGGGGGGCAGTTTCCCTTGAATGTGTCTTATCATTTGGTCAGATTTTTTGACGGAGCTAACGATGGATTGGTAGGAGAAAACTCATTTTCTTGGGGAGAACATTACGAGCTGATCACTACCGAGGGTAAACGCGGTATATCGCACGGAGACATGATTGATTTAAACAGAGAAAATATCCCCGGATTTGATGTGAGAGAATTCTATGTCAAATTGGTCTCGGATCTAAAGGATAAAGGATTATAATTTTCCATAAAAGGCCGGATATAGCAGGGAAACCGTCTTCACAAACCCTTATTTGGCCACACATCTAATTATACAAAATCAAAATTTTGTATAATCAAGGGAAGCGAAATATGTATAAAAAGCGTAAAATCGTGTATGCAAAGTCTTAATCTGAGGTTTCCTTGGCATTATGTCCTGTTTTGAAACCCATAAATTGTAGATTCCTACAAATCCGAATTACTTTTAAAAATCTCTTTCTTTTTCCAAAAAAGTATGCTATAATGTAAGTATAAAAATTCGACATCCGTTGTGATGTCTCAGGAGGTTTTACTATGGCCATTAAAATGAGAGTTCTGTATGAATCCGGGAAAAAAGGCATGGCGCAGATTGCTACCGCCATTAAGGAAAAGTATGAGCTGCCTGTCAACGCTGTTGACAATCAGATTCCCCCCGCATATTCTTGCGATCGCGAAAGAATCGTGATCATCGCCATCAGCGCCAAGAATGATGTCAGCGATGCCATTCGCCGTTTCTGCGGAGAGTTTAAAAAGGAGCGTGCTGCCAATGTTGCGGTTTTGGTTGACGGTAATCAGGCAGTTGTTGATAAGCTGTCCGAAGTTATTTCGAGCGCGGGCACAAATCTTGTCGGCACCAAGTTGATTTCTTTGGGTGGCTTTGGTCCCTTTGGCGGTGCTGCTTCCGAAGAACTCAAGGCTGAGATTCTCGCTTGGATTGAAGAGCTCGTTGCCAACTGCAAATAATATTTTCCCAAAAACAGCGGATGAAGGAATTCCCTTTGTCCGCTGTTTTAAGATCACTTCAATTATACAAAATCTTTTGCATATCGTTGGTTTTAAATTCTGCATATTTTCCTAAAATATTTTTGAAAAAGCTCTTGCTTTTTTAAAAAAATTATGCTATAATATTCCCGTTGTGAATCACAACGCTGGTGTGGCTCAGTTGGTAGAGCAGCTGATTCGTAATCAGCAGGTCGCGGGTTCGAGTCCCGCCACCAGCTCCAAAAGCCTGACGCTTGCCGTTGGGCTTTTTCTTATTTATTTCACAATTTTAAACATATTTGCGCTGTTGTAAAACGGTGGAATGGAGATTTATATGAATCTTTGTGATATCAAAACTATTCGTGACATTATGTCCATCTATAATCTTACATTCCGTAAGGAGTTTGGCCAAAATTTTTTGACCAACCGTGCTGTGGTGGAGGATATCGCGGATGCCTGCTGTTCAACCTCGGAGGCTACCATCCTGGAAATAGGACCCGGTCTCGGTGTTCTTACCCAAGAATTGGCTTTCAGATACAAAAAAGTCATAGCTGTTGAAATTGATAACGGCCTCATTCCGGCTTTGAGATATACGCTTTCGGACTGCCCTGAGGGTGTCGTAGAGGTGGTTCACGGCGATGTGATGAAGCTTGATCTCCCTTCCCTGCTGGCTCCCGCTTTTGAAAATGGTCCCGTGGCGGTATGTGCTAACTTGCCTTACTACATCACTACGCCCATTCTGATGGCTTTGCTGGAATCCCGCTTGCCCTTTGAAAGCATTACCATCATGATTCAATCTGAAGTGGTAGATAGACTTTGCGCTAAGGCAGGAACCTCTGCATATGGCGCCATCACAGCCGTTTTAAATTATTATGGGGAGACTGAGAGACTTTTCAAGGTATCGGCCGGAAATTTTATGCCTGCACCAAAGGTGGATTCTGCCGTAGTTAAGATCAATCTTTATAAGGAAAAGCCCTATTCTCCCTTGGATGAGGCCACCCTTTTCCGTACCATCAAGGCTGCTTTTGAACAGAGACGCAAGACTCTACCCAACGCTCTTTCGGCAGGCTTTCCGGATATTCCTAAGGCTGATCTCACCGCCATCATTGAATCCTGTGGCCATCGCGCTGATATTCGCGGTGAACGATTGGATATTGCTGAATTTGTAGAATTGGCCGATAAAATATACCCGTATCGTCAGTAAATTTCAATTTAATATCGTTCAACCATAATAGTGAGGAGGAATCGCTATGCAAACCACTCCCTTGGCCGACGCTATCCGCCCAAGATCCATGGACGAAATCGTAGGTCAGAAGCACCTCTTCGGTGAAAAAGGCATCCTACGCCGTATGGTCAATATGGGACGGGTGTCTAATATGATCTTTTACGGCCCTCCCGGTACAGGCAAGACTACCGCTGCCTCGGTAATTGCCGCTGCGTCCGGGATGGAATTTTATAAGCTCAATGCCACCACAGCATCACTTCAGGACGTAAAGGACATTCTGAATCAAACAGACGGAATGTTTGGAACCAATGGTATTCTCTTGTATCTTGACGAGATTCAATATTTCAATCGCAAGCAGCAACAATCCCTGCTGGAATATATGGAAGACGGCCGCATCGTTCTGATTGCCTCAACCACCGAAAATCCCCATTTTTACGTCTACAACGCCATTATTTCCCGCTCTTCCCTTTTTGAATTTAAGCCTGTACCAGCCTCAGACTGTCTCCCTATGTTAGATCGTGCATTGGCATATCTTAACGAACGTGGTGGTACCTCCACCATTCTGCCTCAAAACGTAGCGCTGGCTTTGGCCGAGGGCGTAGGTGGAGATGTGCGTCGTGCCATTGGCCTTTTGGAAAATGCTTACTTTGCGGCAGGCTTTGATGAAGGAGCTATCATCACTCTTGAGTGCGTAACTGCCTTTGACAGCGGGGTGAGCAATTTTAACGATGATGTACATTACGATCTCTTGGGCTGTCTCCAAAAGTCCATTCGCGGCTCCGACCCTGATGCTACCGCCTTTTACGTGGCTAAAATGCTGTCTACGGGAGATATGTTTCCTCTCATGCGCCGTTTGCAGGTTATCGCCTCGGAGGATATCGGCCTGGCCTATCCTCAAGCGGCCGCCATTGTCCGTGCCTGCTGTGAGTCCGCGAGAGAATTGGGTATGCCCGAAGCACGTATCCCCCTCATCAACGCCGCCCTTCTGTTGGCCACGTCTCCCAAATCCAATTCGGCTTATTTGGCATTGGCTGCCGCCGACGAGGACGTGCAGGCGGGACGAGGACAGGACATCCCCATACACCTCCAAAGTCCCCTGTTCAAGGGCTATATCTATCCTCACGACTATCCCAATCATTACGTGGAGCAGCAGTATTTGCCCAAAGATCTGAAGGATAAGACGTATTACGTCCCCGGCCCAAATAAGACAGAGCAGGCGGCGGATGCTTATTGGAAAGCAATCAAAAACAAATGATAGGGTTGATGATATGATGGATGAATATACCGAGATCTTCGGCAACGCCAATTACCAAAGCTGGCGAGAGATCCACACCAAAGCTTTTGGAGATATTTTTGTCTCCGCTTTTGAGGGAAACCCCGAGGCTCAGGTACACCTGACCGCCGCCTTGATCCATATCTCTAATCGCCGATTTGAAGAAGCCATGCCCAAACTGGACTTTTTAGATGTTATAGCTGAGTGCGACTTTGACAAAATTGCCATAACCTATTTTAAAGGCCTTAACTACGAATTTATGGGCAACGAGGAGGAAATGACGGCGTATTATGAAAAAGTGCTGGCCTCGGATATTCCCCTCCGCGTGCCCTTCGCCTTTCATCCCTACTACAGAACTGCCAAATTTGCCCAAAGGGATTCCGAGTGCAGTAAGGCTATCCACTATTACAGAAAAGCGTTAGCGTTTTATGACGGTATTGTTCCCGACCCCAAGGCCGCTCAAAACGCGGGTCAGATCATCTACGACGTGGCCACCGTGTACCTGTATATGCACAGATACGATGAATGTGAAAGGTTTTTGCAGTGGTCAAAAACCTATGCACCTGATAAGAATGAACAAAGGGATTTCGTTGCCGCCATCCTGTGTGCCGTGCAAGGTAAGGCGGAAGAAAGCCAACGGCTCCTAAAGGGGATGCACACTTTTTATAAACGCAACTGCGAGCCTAAGGTCAAGGCAATCTTGGCGGGTGCCGATCCACACTATTGTGTTGTGCCGCAGGATCGGTGCGCTTACGGATACTTTTGGACTTCGGTCGCTGCGCGTGCGGAAGATATGAAAGCACTCCTGAAAAACGATGACGCAGATGCCGCCGAGAACATCATGTCGGAGCTGTTGACCGAGACCCTTCCGTTTATGAAGCGTAGGCTGACCTGCCGTATGGATATGGCTGAGGGCTGTGTGACGGTCTATTGTAAGGATTACTGTGTCAAGACCCTAGCTGCTGAGTATGATGCTTTATTTAGCATAAAGCCAACAGAACTCAAGGCTTGGAATTATATTTGCATACATGAGTTTGAGGTGTTTAAAATTTAAATAAATAAAATACAGGGCTGTTTCGATCATTATCATCATAAACAGCCCTGCTTGGATTATCTGCTCCGCATATCGGATTCTTCCAGCTCGTCGTAATCTCTGGATCTGAAAAGGAGCGAAATGCACCAAATACCCGCCAAAGCGACTACCGTATAAATGATGCGTGCAAGCAGCGTGCCAACGCCGCCGCAAGCCCATGCCACCAGGTCAAACTGGAAAAGACCAACGCTACCCCAGTTCAATGCACCAACGATGGCGAGAATCAAGGCGATTCTGTCTATAATCATAACCGTTCCTTTCTGCTCTCTTGTGAGAGCGGTATCGGTCAGTATTGGATTTGGGCAAGTCCAACGGTATGACGAAGGATTTTTGTCCGTTCATAGTGTGCCTTAACTCAAGTTTAAATATGTACGGCAAATATCATGTAAAATTACACAAAAATTTTCAAAAAGAAATACTGTAGATTTTCATTTGAACTATTGCAAAATTACAAAAAATTTGATATAATGTATGATGGTCAAGTTTTGATCACTTGTTGATCCCGTATTCTATTATAGGAGATAAAAAATCATGGAGCAAACCGAAAGAAGAGTTGGTACTGTGTCTCGGGGCATTCGTTGCCCTATCATCCGCGAGGGCGACGATTTGGCCGCCATCGTCACTGAAAGCGTCATCTCTGCCGCTGAGTCCGAGGGCTTTTCCCTTCGCGACCGCGATGTCATTTCCCTTACCGAGTCTATCGTGGCTCGCGCACAAGGCAACTACTGCTCTGTGCAGAATATTGCTGATGATGTCCGCGCCAAACTGGGCGGCGGTACTGTAGGCGTCATTTTCCCCATCCTGTCCCGTAACCGCTTTGCTATCTGTCTTCGCGGTATTGCCATGGGCTGTAAGAAGGTAGTGCTGATGCTGTCCTATCCCTCTGACGAGGTGGGTAATGAGTTGGTGTCCTTAGATCAGATTGATGCCGCGGGCGTAAACCCTTACTCCGATGTTCTCTCTTTGGAAAAGTATCGTGAGCTGTTCGGCGAAAACAAGCACGAGTTTACAGGCGTTGATTATGTGGAGTACTACGGTAATCTCGTCCGTGAATGCGGTGCAGAGTGTGAGATTGTTTTTGCTAACCAGGCCAAAACCATTTTGAACTATACCGATTCCGTTCTCAACTGCGACATTCATACCCGCGCTCGAACCAAGCGCATCCTGATGGCTAACGGTGCCCGCATCGTCTGCGGTTTGGATGAAATCATGAATGCTCCCGTAAATGGAAGCGGCTGTAACGAAAAGTACGGACTTTTGGGCTCCAACAAGTCTACCGAAGACAAGGTTAAGCTTTTCCCTCGCGAGTGCAAATCGTTGGTGTTGGATATCCAAGCTCGCATCTTGGCCGCTACCGGAAAGCACGTGGAGGTCATGGTCTACGGCGACGGTGCCTTCAAAGATCCTAAGGGCAAAATTTGGGAGCTGGCTGATCCCGTTGTGTCTCCCGCCTTTACCGACGGTTTGATCGGTACGCCTAACGAGCTGAAGCTCAAGTATTTAGCTGACAACGATTATAAGGATCTCTCCGGCGAAGCTCTCCGCGAGGCAATCTCTAAGTCCATTCGCGAAAAAGAAGCACAAGGCTCTTTGGTTGGTAATATGGCCGCACAGGGTACTACCCCCCGCCAGCTCACCGACCTCATCGGTTCCCTTTGCGACTTGACATCCGGTTCCGGTGATAAGGGTACCCCCGTTGTGCTTGTGCAAGGTTATTTTGATAATTATACCAACTAATTTGAATGGGAGGGCTTTGTATGATCGACTTTACATCCAATGTGCGCCCTGAAACCATGGAGCGCATCACCAATTTTGATTTGGCTCATGCTTTCATTGAAGAAGCCGTTTCTGCCATCCGTGCTCAGGTAGGTGACAAGAAAGTACTGTTGGCTCTGTCCGGGGGAGTGGACTCTTCCGTTGTAGCCGCCTTGTTGATCAAGGCGATTGGCCGTCAACTGACCTGTGTTCACGTCAACCATGGTCTCATGCGTAAGGGTGAGTCCGAGCAGGTCATTGAGATTTTCGGTAAAGAAATGGACTGCAATCTTGTATACGTTGACGCTACCGACCGTTTTCTGAATCTGCTGGCAGGCGTATCCGACCCAGAGCGCAAGAGAAAGATCATCGGCGCCGAGTTCATCAATGTGTTTGCCGACGAAGCTCGCAAGCTGGAGGGCGTTGAGTTCCTGGCACAGGGTACCATTTATCCCGACATTTTAGAGAGCGTCAAGCAAGCCGAGGGTAAAAAGGCTGTTAAATCTCACCACAACGTGGGCGGTTTGCCTGAAGATTTAAAGTTTGCTTTGGTGGAACCCATCAAGCTTCTGTTTAAAGACGAGGTTCGT
>SVTB01000109.1 GCA_015064015.1 Oscillospiraceae bacterium
ATACCATCGCCCGTTACGGCTCCCCGATTTTTCCAAGATCGACATCGGTCAGGGCGATCACGACAACTACTGTATGTGCGAAACCTGTCTTGAAGTATTCATTGAGGACGGGTATACCAATATCGGCTCCGTTATCCGTTTTATGAACCGTCTCTCCGAGGAGATAAACGCGGAGTTCCCCGGAATCCAGTTTGCCATCCTTGCATACGTTTCCGCAAAGAATCCTCCCAAGGTTACAAGACCCAACCAGTACATCAATATCAATTTCTGCTACGACTTCAACTGCGCATGCCACCCCGTTGACGGATCAAAGTGTACCAACAAAATGGGAGTCAACGGTCTGAACAACGTTGACTATGACAAAATCGTCCGTGACTGGTGCGCCATCACAGACAATTTCTACGTCCGTAACTACGGACTGAATCAGCATCTTCTTGATATGACCCTGATCGACGTGATCTACGACGATATGCGTTACTTCCGTGATATCGGAGTCAAGGGTTTCCTTTACGAGCTGCAGAGCTTCGGTCTCGGCACCAAGAGACTGGAAAGACAGCTGGTTCATGAGATGAACTGGAATCCCGATATGAGCCGAGAGGAGTACGAGGAAACCTTCTGCAAAATTCTTGAAAACGAGTACGGTGACGGCTGGGTATATATCTGGGAGTACATTCAGGAATGGGCACTTGCCCAGAGTCTTGCGGGCTGCTTCAACTGTTGGGGATGGAATGTACAGTTTTATGCCTACGAGGATAAGCTCAACACCCACTTCTATCAGGACAGATTTGACTATTACATGGAGCTGTTTGATAAGGCGATCCTTGCGGCAAATACCGCAAAGCAGCAGAAAAAGGCAGGGCTTCTCTCCTGCAGCATGATCTATATGGGATGCTACTCATCCTATTTCCTTGAATACAGGGCAGGCAACACAGAACGCCTTGAGGAATTTGAAGAGAGATGGCATCTTATGCTTGTCAGACTTGGTGAAAACGGTATCGATAAAAAGAAAGTTCCTACTCTGACAGCAAGTGAAGGAGATCTTGTATCCTATTCCGACACCGTATACGAGGAAGCATGGACCCATTGGCACAGACGCTATGACCGTATTACCGGATACACGCTCCCTGAGGATGCCCCCATCATCGAAAAAGAATAACCACTGTCCCCCCGATTAAGTCGGGGGGATTCTTATTGACAAGCATACCCGCCTATGGTATAATTTTGATATTAAAACTCCACAAGGAGAGAATTATGAAACGATTGATTTCTGCCGTCCTTGCATCGCTGATGCTTCTTTCCGCTACCTCCTGCGGGAATACCGAGCCCAAGCCTGCCGTGTCCGTCACTGCATCTGCCGGTACGGAGAAATACGTCACCCTTTTTGAGGAGAGGGCGGACGTTATGCCCGACTCTCTCGTGCTTGCCACAGGAGATGACGCCGCCGCTTACGGCGTGGACGTGTCCTCTTTTGTGGATGACGAGGGTTATACGATCCGTGCCAATAACGGAGACGTGGTGATCCTCGCAAAGACTGCCGCCGGAATCGACCGTGGCGTGCGCCACATCACCACATACGGAAATTTTGACAGCTACACGTTCACCTACGGTGAGGATTACCGCGTACGGAATCTTACAGTAATGGGAAAGCCGATCGGGGATTTCGCCGTTGTCCGTCCCGATGATGCAGATACGGCAATGTGCTATGCCACTGATGAGCTTGTGAATTATATGTCCCGCGCCACAGGTGTGACTTTGCCCGTGTATTCCGTGAGTGAATACGCCGCAGATCAAGACGCTCCTGGGAACAAGATCGAGCTCATTATCGATTATCCCGGTCACGGTGACGAATCCTTCTCCATCGACGTGAAGGAAAACGGCGATATCGACATCCTCTGCGGACGTTACCGCGGTGCTCTTTACGGTGTGTACGGTCTTCTTGAGGATATCGGATGGAGATTCACCTACGACGGTACCGAATACGTGTATGAGTCTGATTCTCTTAACATTACCGAGGAGGCCGACTGCACGGAGCTCCCCGGTATTGCCAACAGAAATGCATCGGAATTTTATTCCCTTCACAATGTCAAGCAGAAAATGCACATCGGCGGAGTTTCCGGTGCTGAGTCATCGGCAACGTATGGTTTCTACGGCCTGGTTCCCAAGGCGTGCCACGGACTTCAAAATCAAAACATCAACTGGCAGGGAACGTCATTCAGCGGATTTAATGGGGCAGCTCAGCCTTGTTTTACCGATGAGACCGTAATTGAGGCAATAGAGTATCACTACCGCTCATATATAGAGGCACAGCTTGCTGCAGGAAAAATCCCCGGGTATGATCTCACCTACATTGACGTGTCACAGTATGATACTATCTACACCGGCTTTTGTAACTGCAGAGGATGTATGGATGTGATGAAAGAGGAAGGCACACAGGGCGGAATCATGCTCCGTATGGTCAATCACATGGCTGATGTGGCGGCAGAATACAGCCCCGATATTCATGTTTTGATGTTGGCGTATTGCGGTACAAACAAGCCGCCTCTCAAAGAGGTTCCCCGTGATAATGTGCGGATAGCCTATGCATTTTACATTGCAGATTCAAGCAGACCGTATATTTGCTCAAACCACAACATAAATGATACAAATTGTCCTCAAAATGTCCTGTATTATGAGGAATTCGAGGCGTGGAAGAAGATATGCAAGCCCGAAAATCTGCAGGTGTGGTATTATTCCTTCAACTGTTCTGAAATCGGGTGCGAGATTCCTTGTTTCGACACAGCATTTGGTGATGTGAAGTATCTCATAGAGTCGGGAATCGACTGTGTCATGTTCTGCGAGGGATACAACAACGACAGACTCCTTATGACAGCTCTTGCGGAGCTTGCGTGGGACAGGGATATGACTGAGGCAGAATATTACGAAATGGTTGCAGAATGCTTTGACGTGTTCTACGGTGATGGCGGAAAGTACGTCTGGGAATGTATACAGATCCTTCTTCGTGCGGGAGACCGAGGCGGATGCTGGACGAATTTTGATGACAGCCCGGACGAAAAACTGGATTTCAGTTACTTGACTGCAAATTTCGACTATATAATGGGACTTTTTGACACTGCTCTCCGTGTTGCCGAGACCGAGGAGATCGCAAATCGCATTGAGGTGACAAAAGCACGGCTGATGTACGCTTGTCTCAATGCGTCGCACGAATCGAATTACGTAAACGGTACTCCCGAGCAGCGCACTCTCTTTGAGGAGAGGTACACCGAGGCTCACCGCCTGTTCAAGAAACATTCTATTATGGTATTTGACAATTACTCCACAAAGGTTTTTGTGCCCGATGAGATAGATTTCACGAGAACGCCGTCGGATCACTGGCTGGAAAGCCTCAAAAAATAACAATAGAATCCCCCGGAACCTGCAGTGCAGTGTCCTCGGGGGATTTTCTTCTCTAAAATACTTCACTGGAATTTTTGAAAAACTGTTGCAATTCTGCCTTCCGTATGGTATAATACAAAACAGCTTAATACGGAGGCATAGCTCAGCTGGTTAGAGTGCTTGCTTGACATGCAAGAGGTCACTGGTTCGATTCCAGTTGTCTCCACCAAATATTAGAGACTCGCTTTTGCGAGTCTCTAATATTTTATGACGCAAAAGACGAATCGAACCACACGGATTTGCGAAGCAAATACGTTGGCGTTTGCGAATGGGGAATGCTATTGTCCTGCAGAAGCTCTACCGCAAACGTGGTTCCCGATTCCGGTTGTCTCCACCAACAAAAAAGGAACTTTTGTCTACCAGACAAAAGTTCCTTTTTTGAATGATGTTTGCCTGCGGCAAATGATGCAGGGCTTCGCCCAATGATGTTCGCTTCGCGAATGATGTGTGCCTTACGGCACATTGGGCAAACATCGCATCATTGTGGAACGCAGTGGAGCAACATCATATTTGCGAAGCAAATGCATCATATCGCCGCAGGCGATGCATCATTTGACAAGCATATGGATTTATGATATAATATTGGAAAAGGAGGTACGACTATGAAAGAAAACAAACTCGTCGAACTTTCGATGGACTTTTCGGTTGATATTATAAACCTCGTTAAATATCTGAAATCCAATCACGAAACGATTATATCTAACCAAATCGGCAGAAGCGGTACCTCTATTGGAGCCAATATTCACGAATCACAATATGCACAAGGTACAAAGGATTTTATATCTAAATTTGAAATTGCTCTCAAAGAAGCAAGCGAAACAGGGTATTGGCTTGAACTCTTATACAAAACAAAATATATTGATGAGCAGACCTTCAAAGCGTTGTCCTCAAAATGTACCTCTTTGCGAGTTATGCTGATTACGTCTTGTAAAACTGCAAAGGAGAATTCAA
This sequence comes from Oscillospiraceae bacterium, assembly GCA_015064015.1. Classification (GTDB taxonomy): domain Bacteria; phylum Bacillota; class Clostridia; order Oscillospirales; family CAG-272; genus CAMEON01. Next base: position 4,384 of record SVTB01000109.1, read on the forward strand.
ATGACGGTAAAAAATGATATAGTTTTGTGGGACAATGGAAGAGAGAAGCTTTGTTTATTAACAGTACCAAACGAACATCAATACAAATACATTGAAGGTGTCTCCTGCATCACATTTGGTATTTCCTATGAAAATATGAACTTTAAGGGATGTGATACCTTTACTTTGTTTGACCATTTTTATTCTAACATAGTTAACGAGATAGAAAGCACATATACTTCACTAAACGGTTCTTTTCGTATCTATGATGTTGGAGCAGATACCGATGGGTATATTGAGTTTGTTATGAAAAATGGGAAACTATCTGTCAAAGGTCAGCTTGGCTCATCTTTTTCTTCACATTCGTTAATGTTTGAATTTGAAGCAGATCAAACTTTAATAGGAACTCTGCTGCAAGAGATTACATTTTGATTTTCTGAGTATAGAGACATTCGCATTATTTATGCACCTTTTTTGCGTTTTTACCTAACCCCGCGCACCGTTTGCGCGTTTCTTCGCAAACAAAAGACCCGCACGTATGTGCGGGTCTTTTGTTTGGCGAGGGTGGCCCTTCGGGACGCCCTCGAACTTTCGGAAGTGAGGGTGAATGCGAGATGCCCTTTTACCTGCCGCGCGGGAGCTCCCCCGCTTCCTTCCTTTTCTCCAAAAAGTCACTTCCTCACCAAATACTTGCGCATATCAATGGCGCAAGCAATGAGAATGATCAGACCCTTGATGATATACTGCATATTGGCGTCGATACCCAGAAAGGTGAGGCCCACGAAGATGAGGCGCAGCAGCACCACACCGAGGATCACGCCACTGATCTTGCCCGTTCCGCCTACAAAGGATACGCCGCCAATGACGCAAGCGGCGATGGCATCCAGCTCGTAATTGAGACCTGTGGCGGCGGAATTGGAGCCAATACGGGCGGCCTCAATGAAGCCGGTGACGCCATAGAGAAGGCCTGCCAGCGTAAAGACCAGGATGATCACAAGGCGCACATTCACGCCGGATACGTTGGCCGCCTCCGGATTGGAGCCCACGGCGAACATGTTCTTGCCAAAGGTGGTTTTGTTCCACACTACCCACATGACGGCGGTGAGCAGGATCACGTACCACACGTAATTGGGCACGGGTGTGTTGCCGAGGCTGAAAAAGCTGCCCTTGATAAAATCCGTGTAGGCAGGCGATAGGCCGGAAAGCGATTGGCCGTTGTTGTTGCCAATCATCAGAAAGAGCAGAAGGGAGCCGTAAACGATCAGCTGGGTGGATAAGGTAACGATGAAGGGGTGCAAGTGAAAGGTGGCGGTGCAGTAGCCGTTGATGAAGCCCACCAGCGCGCCGATGGCAAGAACCAGCAAAAGCACTACGGGGATGGGTAGCGTGGCGAGATTCGGGAACATTTTGCCCGCATATCCCGTGCTTTGCAGGAGGGCGGCGGACACACAGGCCACCAGCCCCACGATGCGGCCGGCAGAAAGGTCGGTGCCGGTGAGGATGATGGCGCCCGCGATCCCCAGGGCAATGGGAAGATTGGCAGCGGATAGGGAAATGATGTTGACCACGGAGGAAAGGGAAAGGAAGCGGGGGTTAAAGCACTGGATCAGCACAATGGCGGCTACCAGAAAGATATACAAGGAATTGTTGATGAGCATCTCGGCGAGATACCGCCGACGTGCCGACGGCTCCAGAGCTTTCATCTTTTCTACGATTTCTATTTTCATAAGGCTTCCTTTCTTTGGTCAGACGTTTTTTGCCGCCAGCGCCATGATTTCCTCTTGTGTGGTGCTATCAGCTGCCACCTCGCCCGTGATCTCGCCGCCGGACATCACATAAATGCGGTGACAGACTCCCAGCAGCTCCGGCAGCTCGCCGGATACCATGAGAATGGAGGAGCCCTCGGCGGCCAGCTGCTGCATCAGCTGGTAGATCTCGTATTTGGCCCCCACGTCAATGCCGCGGGTAGGCTCGTCCAGCAGCAAAATGCGCGGCTCACAGAGCAGCCAACGGCCGAGAATGACCTTTTGCTGATTGCCGCCGGAAAGCGAACGGATCTTGGTTTTTCGGGAGGCGGTACGCACCGATAGGCGACCGATCATATCCTCGGTTTTCTCATACCGTTTGCGGTCGTTTATGAAAAACAGGGCGCTGAGGAAACGTTTCAGCGAGGAAACAGTGGTGTTTTCTGTAATGTCTAAAATGCCAAAAATACCGGTGGCGCGCCGCTCCTCTGTGAGCAGCGCAAAGCCGTTGCGGATGGCCTCACGCGGGTTCCGATTGCGGATCTCGCGGCCGTCAAGATGCAGCGTGCCGCCCTCCCTTACCGACAGGCCGAAAATGTTCTCCAGAAGCTCACTACGGCCTGCACCGGCAAGGCCCGCCAGTCCCACGATCTCCCCACGCCGCAGGTGAATTGAGGCATTTTTGACCTTGGTATAGCGGGAAGAGAGCGCCTCTGCGCGGAAGAGGATATCGCCAATATTTTGCGATTTAGGCGGGAAACGGTGCGTGATATCCCGTCCTACCATCAGGCGGATGATCTTATCCATGGTCATTTCGGAGGCGGGAGCGGTGGATACATTGGCGCCGTCTCGCATGACGGTAATGTCATCGGAAATTTGCAGGATCTCCTCCATTTTATGGGAGATATAAATGATGCCGCAGCCCCGCTCCTTCAGCTTTCGGATGATGCGAAAGAGATGCCCCACCTCCTCCTCGGTAAGGGAGGAGGTAGGCTCATCCAGCACGATGACCTTGGCGTTGTAGGACACGGCCTTGGCGATCTCCGCCATTTGCCGCTCTGAAACCGACATGGTGCCCATGATGCGACGCGGGTCGATGGAAATGCCGAGATCCCCCAAAACGGTGCGAGTTTTCTCGTATAATGCCCGGCCATGAACAAAGCCGAAGCGGCCGGGATAGCGCCCCAACCACATATTATCCATCACGCTGCGCTTCAGGGCTTGGTTCAGCTCCTGATGCACCATGGCTACGCCTTGATCCAGTGCTTCTCTCGGATTTTGAAAGCGGACGGGGTGACCGGAGAGAAGGATCTCTCCCGCGTCCGGCTGGTGAATGCCAAACAGGCACTTCATCAGCGTGGATTTTCCGGCACCGTTTTCCCCCATCAGCGCATGGACGGTGCCGGGACGCAGGGTGAGGGATACGGCATCCAGCGCGCGCACGCCCGGGAAATCCTTGCGGATGTTCCGCATCTCCAGCAGCGGAGCGGGTGCTTTTTTCATACCGTTAGCCGAGATATTTGGCATAATGGATGCGTACCTTCCGTACGTTTTCGTCGGTAGTGAGGTCGGCGGTGTCGCTCATCAGATCCTTGCCCTCTATCATGGCGTTGGAAACAAGACGAAGGAGAGCGGCGGCCATGCCATCGGCATCCTGCCGGACGGTGCCGGCCATCTGTCCCTTAGAGATCAGATCGCGAGCGGCATCGGTGGCATCCACGCCGAACACCGGGATGGCGGTGCTGTTACCGCCTTTGTTGTAGCCTGCGGTCTGCAGCGCCGAGATAGCGCCCTCCGCCATGCCGTCGTTATTGCAAATGACAAGCTCGATCATATTTTTGCTTTCAGCGTTATACGCGGTGAGAGCGGTGGTCATATACTCGGTGGCGGCGCCGGCCGACCAGAGACCGTTTTTGTCTACCAAATATCCGTTGGGATTGGCCGCATCGTAAAAGCGCAGGGCGGGCTTGCCGGCAGCGGTCAGCTTTTTGTTCGCTTCCTCCACGCTATAGCGGGTGCGGTAGATAGCCTCGTTGTTCCCCTCCTCGCCCTTGAAAAGAAT
>SVTB01000110.1 GCA_015064015.1 Oscillospiraceae bacterium
GAGTACGACGGCGACCTGCACATTCCTCATCGCTACCTGGTCAATCCCCCCGAGATCACAAACACCATGGGTGAGTTCCTGGCGGGCACCGGTGTGAAGCAGTACGCAATCTCCGAGACCCAGAAGTACGGCCACGTCACCTATTTCTGGAACGGCAACAAGTCGGGCAAGTTCTCCGACGAGCTGGAGACCTACGTGGAGGTTCCCTCCGATGTGGTTCCCTTCGAGCAGAGACCCTGGATGAAGTGCGCCGAGATCACCGACAAACTCATTGAGGCTCTGGAGGCGGGCGAGTACACCTACTACCGCGTCAACTTCCCCAACGGCGACATGGTGGGTCACACCGGCTCCCTCTTGGCTACCCGCTGCTCCATGGAGGCACTTGACCTCCAGCTGGCCCGTATTCTGGCTGTGGTGGACAAACTGGGCGGCGTGGCACTCATCACCGCCGACCACGGCAACGCCGACGAGATGTACGAGTGCGACAAGAAGGGTCAGCCCAAGGCAGGCAAGGACGGCAAGTTCAAGGCCAAGACCAGCCATACCCTCAATCCCGTTCCCTGCATCGTGTATGACAATACCGACGCGAAGAACAGCTACACCGTCAAGGCCGACAACGGTCAGTTCGGTCTGTCCAACGTGGCCGCTACCATGGTCAACCTCATGGGCTACGAGGCTCCCGCTATGTGGGATGAATCCATTATTGAGGTTAAGTAATTTTTAAGAAGAGATACCGCCGTCACGAAATTCGTGGCGGCGGTTTTTTGTATGGAGTTTTAGATTTTAGGATTCGGATTTGGGGATGTCGCCGTCGGTGCAATGAATGGTGTATTCGCCGGTTTCGTTGTTCCACATATCTCCTCTTTCAATTGCTTGCCACTCGGCTTTGGTGCCTATGAAGGTAATGTCGTTTAGGCTACTGCATCCAACGAATGCACTATTTTCAATGCTCGTTACACTGTTAGGAATAACAATACTCGTCAAACCACTGCATTCCTGGAACACACTAAAACCGATACTCGCCACACTGTCAGGAATAACAACACTCGTCAAACTACTGCACCCTACGAACGCCACGTGGCCGAGACTCGTCACACTATCAGGGATTTCAATACTCGTCAAACTACTGCATCTAGTGAACGCACCGTCCCCAATACTCGTCACACTGTTAGGAATTTCGATGCTCGTCAAGTTGCTACATTCAGAGAATGCATGACCTTCGATGATCGTCACGCTGTTAGGAATTTCAATGTTAGTAAAGCCATTACATCTAAAGAATGCATACTCTCCGATACTTGTTATGCTATTATCTGTAGGAATTACACTAAAATTGCATCCCACGATTAAAGTTTTGCTATTGGTTTCGATGATACAATTACCATCGTCGTGATAAACGAGGTTTTTATCCGACACCTCGATGTTCGTAAGGCCACTGCATCCGCCGAACGCCAAGCCGCCAATACTCCTCACACTTTCAGGAATCTGGATAGAGGCCAAACTAAGACAGCTTGCGAACGCCATGTCACCGATACTCGTCACACTGTTAGGAATTTCGATGTTCGTCAAGCTGCTACATCCATAGAATGCATTCTCTCCGATACTCGTCACACTGTTAGGAATTTCGACGGTCGTCAAGCTGCCGCATCCCAAGAATGCATTCTCTCCGATAACCGTTACGCTGCCATCCGCGGGAATTGCACTAACATCACATCCCACGATTAAAATTTTACTATTGGTTTCGATGATGCAATTACCATCATCGTGGTAAACGGGGTTTTTATCCGACACCTCAATGTTCATAAGACCACTGCATCCGCCAAATGCCTGGCTGCCGATACTTGTCACACTGTCAGGAATAACAACGCTTGTCAAACTTTCACATCCATAAAACGCCCCCCTGTCAATATTCGTCACACTATCAGGAATAACAACACTCGTCAAACCACTGCAGCCCTGGAACGCACTAGAGCCAATACTCGTCACACTGTCAGGAATAACAACACTCGTCAAACCACTGCAGCCCTGGAACGCACTAGAGCCAATACTCGTCACACTGTCAGGAATAACAACACTCGTCAAATTACTGCATCCCTCGAACGCATTAGAGCCAATACCAATCACCTTGATCCCGTCAGAAGCTTTTTCAGGGATGATAATATCCGTATCTGTACACGTACCAAGGCCGATAACAGAATATGTACCATTTTCGTTATAATATTCTAATCCCTCACTATATTTCTTTTCTTCTGTCTCGGTTTCAGCCGCCTCGGTTTCCCCAGTTTCGCTCCCGCTGCTACATGCCGCCAAGGTGACCATCGTCACCAACGCCAAAAGCATCATCACCCATTTCAACCAGTTCTTCATCTTTTTTCCTTCCTTAAAATAAAAAGTGTGCCGGCCCGAGAGTCGGCACACAAAAATGCAAACCCCGGTCGTCGCCAAACAAACCGTGCATACAAACGGGCATACAGAAAATACTCGCAGTTAAGCAGAGGAATTTGCATTTTATCAAATTCAAGCTTAACAGCATGACCAAAAAGGGTATAGTTATCCCTTATATACCCATGGTTCTGTATTCGGTTTGTTTGGCAAGTATCATTTTAACATGGAACGGTGAAAATGTCAACATCTTCGAGAAAAAATGTGAGAAGCATAAGTTTGAGCAGTATCTATTGACATTTGATCAGCCACGCGCTATAATAAATATATCATTTTTAACGAAAGGGTCGCTTATCATGACCGATCATAAAAACCAATACACCCCCACCCGCCCCGCCGACTTTGACTACGACGCCGCCCTTGCGGAGCTTCAAGAAAACATTCGCCGCAAGGCCAAGGCAAAGAAGCTGTTGTCACATTTTGAAGCCGAGGCCGCCCGCCTGACCTCGGTCATGGAGGATCGCAAGGCCGAATATGAAGTGGAGCAGGAAGAGGCCGATGCCCTGCAGGGCGGCTCCCTGACCCTGCTGCTCTACACCTTGCTGGGTATGAAAGAGGACAAGATCAGCAAGGAGGAAACCGAGGCGTTGGCGGCCAAGGCGGCCTACGAGACAGCCAAGGCAGAGCTGGATCACGTCTTGAACCGTCAGGTGGAGTTGCGCGCCGAGATCCGCAATTTGGGCAACTGCGAACGATACTATGAGGAGATGCTGACCGAGAAAAAGGCTTGGCTCATGGCGAAGGAGGTCACGGTCAATACCGAGGTGGAAGCTTTGGAGGCTGAGAAGGCCGCCATCATCCGCGACTCCAAGGAGCTGAAGGAGGCCTTGGAAAAAGGGCGGTATGCTCTGAAGGTGGCCAATTCCGTAGCAGAAACCATCGGAATCGCCAATCGCCTCAGCCATAAGGACTACGGCGAGTATCATCGCTATGGCAGACCGTCCACCATGTCTTATTCCGTCCGCGAAGACGAGATCGACGTTGAGAAGCGCAATGCGCTTGTCCGTTTGGAAAACTCTCTTCAAACCTTAGCTAAATATTTGCAGGATTTTGCCGCTGAGCTGAAGGACATCACATTTGCGCCTATATGTGACGTCCCGACCGTCCATTTCAGTGACAGTCTGCTCTTCATTGACCGTTGGGTGGATGGCCCTATCTCCGCGATCATAGTGGATTCCAAGCTTGACGAAGTTCGCGGAAAGATGATTCCTTTGCTGGGTAAGCTGACTCCTATCGTGGAGCGTTTGGAACGGGAATACGCCGAAAAGGAGGCCGCCTGCCGCGAGATCGACGAAAAAATCCGTAGCATGGTTATGAAAGGCTAACACAAAGGAAAAAGCCTCCGCTTCAGCGGAGGCAGGGGGATGGAGAGAAAAAACGCTTAACCTTCTTTTTTCTGCTGTTGAATCTTTCGGTTCACATGATCGCAGAGGTCCGACATATCCATGTCGTTGTTGACGGGAAGTCGAAGGATTTCACCTTCTTCTCCGCTCAACACCAGCTCATACCATTTGACCGTTATCTGCTTTTTGGTATTACTCAGGGCTACGGCGGTCACGTTTTCGCACAGCTGAGCCGACACCAGATCCTCATAGGACAGCGCCCATTCAAAATCCTCCGCAGCTCCCGCCGCGTCCCGTGCCAGCGACATACGAAGCTGACGGGCACAGATCAACAGCGCATGGTTGGTAAAGAAGACATGGGTTTTGACGTACACATCCGAAACGGTACGTCCCGGCTTGTTTTTTTTGAAAAACGCGGCTTCCTTGCCCATATGATAGGCTTCGGTTTCCACATCGGCAGGCTGTTTCAGGATAACGCGGCTATAGTCTGCGCGATCCGTTACCGGCTTGTCATAATCCGTCAGTCGGTGCTCCATTTCTTCTTCTATGTCACGATCGCTGACATGACGACCGCTGAAAATCAAAAACAGGATCAATCCCACAGGCGTTATGACAGTAGGCACATAGTAAGAGGCGCTGGAAAAGCCAAAATAAAACCACACGACACCAACGATCATCATTCCCGCTCCCAACAGACGCCACAAATCGGTTTGGAGATAATAGCGAGTACTGTCTTGGGATTTAAGTTGCTTGCTCATATGGATCTCCTTTCTTGCTTAAGTGATAGCATGAGTATATCATAACAGCTTCCAAAAGTCAAGCAACCGATAGTTGAATGTCTTTCAACCTATGGGTCATCCTAAAAATCAAAAAGCAGGTCTTTTATAGACCTGCTTTTGTCATGCTTATTCCTGTGACATATGGCTTGCCGGCAAATACAATCTGGCGCTGAAGCTATCCCCTTTGGTACGAGCCTCAAAGCGTCCGCCCATCAGTTTGGCCATGTTTTCGCAAGTTTTGTGTCCAATATGCGTGCCTGTGGTTTTTCTATCCGTATCAGCAATCCGATTGCTGAAGGTAAGACAGATTTGGCGCCCTCTAAACCCCTGAGATATGGTGATTTCCACAGGATGCTCTCTGTGCGCATATTTTCGGATATTGTCAAAAATATTATCGATGATACGGCGCAAGCATTCGGTGTTGACCAACACGTGCGTATTGGCGGGAAGGCGGTCCATCTGCACAGACAGGACAAAACCCTCATTTTCCATGGGAACTGTCCAATCACCCGTAATCTGCTCACCCAGCAAAAGGATATCACAGGATTCCGTATCCACGCGCTCCTCCTTGGCGCTGTACGCCCAAAAGTACAAAAACAGCTTATCGGACAGCTCCTTGATCTGCCCCGCTTTTTCCGCGCAAAGCTTGACATACGTTACCTGCTCCTCGGTCATCCCCTCGCATTCATTTTGCAAGAGCTCCACATATCCTAAAAGGGTCGTCAGTGGAGTTCTTATATCATGAGACATAGAGGTAATCAACTGACCATTGGCTTCTCGGGCGTTTTTCTCTTCCTCCATTTTTTGTAAAATGGTGGTACGCATGGTGTCCACGTCCCGTGCTAAGCCGCCGATTTCGTCATTTCTCTTGGACTCGATGGGTGCCGCCAAAGCACCTCCGCTGACCCTTTCAACATCTGCTGACAGACGCATGATCGCCTTTGTTTGGCTATGATAATACAGCACCATAATCAAAAAGAAGACCGACATAGCCGTGATGATACCACCCATATAAACAGCATTGTACACGGTAACACCCGAATAATCCATGATGGAAACGGTGCATACACGGTCGGAAAATCTTACCGCGTAAGTGTTTCCCGCGGCCGCTCCCATCGAAATATTGTCTGTGAGAATGGGGTCGTCAATGACGGGAAGATTGTCATCTTCTAATATTTCACCACCGAAAATACCCAGCTGCGCATCATTACCGCCAAAGACCAGGTGGACGTTGCGGTGATACATCGACCATTTTGCCATGGAAGCCGCATCATCAGACGTAATATTCCCCGCCGCCACGTAATCGCTGAAATCCAAAATGTAATCATCCAGGCGGGCATCCATACGGGAGGGCTCCATATAATATTGCGTGATGAGTCTCGCCGCCACGGGAATCAGTAAAAGTGCAATGCTGATCATCATGAGTGCGCTGATAATCAGCACCATCGCAAACTTCAATCGAAGAGAGACGAACAGCCCTCCCTTGCCCTCCCCTTCGGCTTTCATAAGAAGTGGCATTTTTCGTTTGGTCTTGGCGCGCTTTTTTTTCTTCAACAAAAATTGTTTTTTTCGTCGCTCAGTCAACACGATACCCCTTCCCCCAAACCGTCCGTATGAAGGATTGGCCTCCGGATGCAGGCTCCAGCTTCTTTCGGAGATTGGCTATATGTACAATGACCGTATTAGAAGAGGTTGAGAGATAGGGCTCCTCCCACACGGCCTCATAAATCTCGGCAGGCGATAAGGTTTTTTGCCTGTTTTTACAGAAAAAGCAAAGCATTTCATATTCTCGATCCGTAAGCGCGACCTGTTCTCCCGTTTTCAGGGTAACCTTTCCGCCAACAAAAACTGTAATTCCGTTGGCCAAGGCACAGATCACACCGGATGCCGTTTCTTTTTCCGTTTGCTCCGCGTACTCACGGTACAAGCGGTACCGTGACAGCATAGCCTTGATCTTGAGGCGAAGATCCGTGGCGTGAAAGGGCTTGACAATATAGTCGTCACCGCCATTACGGTAGGCAGCCATTTTATCGTTATCCGAAGACCGAGCCGACAAAAAAAGGATCGGTGCGTTGGTTAGAGGGCGCAAGGCAGCAGCGGTCTCAATACCGTTCATCACGGGCATCATGATGTCCAAGATGATAAGGGATACGTCTCCGCCGTTTTCAACGTAATCCACAGCCTCTCGGCCATTGGCCACTTCCACGACCTTCCAGCCTTCTTTTTCCAAAAGGATGCGTAAAAGGGTGCGGATATCCTGTTCGTCATCCACCACCAGCAACGTATCGTGTGACATACGATCTCCATTATTTTCCTGATTCACGTTCCCATATCCTCCCTTCCCAAAAGACAATGATCATATATATTATATCGTATCTTGCAGAGATATGCAAGAGGGCCACCGCGAATTTTCATATTTTTTTATCTTTAGGCATATAAAAAACGCCCTGCGGCCAAAGGCTTCGCAGGGCGTTTTCTCAGAACACACCGGTGATGAATATTTCAAGGCCGATCAGAATCAAAATCGCGCCGCCCAAAATCCCGGCCTTGCCCGCGATTTTGGTTCCTACCTGCTTGCCGATCAAAAGCCCCAAAAGGCAGATAACGAAGGTAACCGCGGCAATGAGGGTCACGGCCAAAATCGCTTCGTAAAAATCATATTCCGCGATGGTAAAGCCCACCGAAAGTGCGTCAATGGAGGTAGCAATTCCCTGCACCAAAAGGCCACACAGCCCCAGGCAAGGCTTTTCTTCTCCACACCCCTTCTTGTCCTTGATGCCCTCATAGAGCATTTTTCCGCCGATGAAACCCAATAGACCCAAAGCGATCCAGGGGATCAGTGTCTCAAAGGATTGAAAGTAATTGACAATGGTGTGCACGCAGATCCATCCGATCATGGGCATGGCCGCCTGAAACAGCGCAAATATTCCCGCCATACCGCACATCCGATGCTTTTTCATGTTGGGCTCATGAAGACCGTTAGCCAGCGAGACGGAAAACGCATCCATCGCCAGACCTACGCCCAAAAGAATATTTTGCAAAAAAAAAGCAATTCCAAGACTCATGAACATCTCCGTTCCGCCATTTTGAGGCACCCATACATTTCCAAATACAACCGTCGATTCAAAGCGGTTTTCATTATCATCATTCCATTATCGTTAAATGGCAAAATACAATGTATTGTATCATACAATCTTGTTTTTGTCAATATTCCTTGGAAAGAAAAGAAAAATTCACCGTCTCTACCCATTACAAATTGAACCGCCATATAAAACACAAAAAGCCCTGCCGTAGCAGAGCTTTTTTATATCGAAATAATTGCCGTAAGGCTGTAATTATCTCTTCGAGTTTTAGCAATACCGTTTGATATCGTGAATATCGTGGAAATACGTGTGATATCGTGCATTTATTGTGTGTTTTCGTGCGATATCGTGAATATCGTCGCATAAAGTGTTGCACCAAATTTGCACCAAAATCACACCAACGCTTAACGCCTATTCAGCTCGACAAATTGGAATTTGTCAGTATTACAACTGCTTTATCTCATTTGCAATCATAGCCAC
>SVTB01000111.1 GCA_015064015.1 Oscillospiraceae bacterium
CCAACATGATGGTGGCGGTGTCCTTGCGCTTTTGGGTGGACTTGGGCATCATATACATGACGATACCAATCAGGGCGAGGACGGCGCAGAAGGAAGTGGGCTTCAATATATCAAGATACCATGTATCATCACCCAGCGCACCTACGTTCTGCAGGCTGAGGATCCAGGCGGTGATGGTGGTACCTACGTTGGCACCCATGATAACGCCGATGGATTGGCGCAGGGTCATGAGCCCCGAGTTGACGAAACCGACCACCATGACCGTGGTGGCGGAGGATGATTGAATGACGGCGGTAACACCTGTACCCGTCAGAAAGCCTAAGAAGGTGTTGTGCGTCAGCTTGCCAAGCAGTGCCTTCAAGCTGGAGCCTGCACGGCGTTCCAGTGCACTGCCCATGGTGTTCATACCAAAGAGGAACAAGCAAAGACCGCCAATCAACGGTAACACCGAAGCAACGATAAACTCCATGACAGCATTCATAGCGTTGTTTTCCTTTCTTTTTCGGGCGAAGTGGAGATAAATTCCCGAAATTCGCTAATTTTATCATATCATGCGTCCGTGACAACAAATCAACAAAAGCGTAAAAAAATTGTTAATTCACAAAAAGAGATAAATATACATTCGGGCGCGGTGTACAGGAGGGGGTAAAAAAAGGGGAATAATTTTATATATTGCGCACAAAGCTCTTTACTTTTTGTGGGGTTTATGGTAAAATAATATGTAGATTCCTCGAGGAGAGAATATATGAGATTAGACAAGTTTTTAAGCCTCACAGGCAAGGCTTCCCGTAGTGATGCGGGCAAAGTGGTACGAGGCGGCGGCGTGCTCGTCAACGGTGCTCCCGCCCAAAAAGCAGATATGAATATCGATCCGGACGGCGACGAAATCATCTTCCGCGGAGAGCTCGTTATCTACCGCAAATTTACCTATATCATGATGCACAAGCCCGACGGAGTGGTCAGCGCAACCGAGGACGATAGGGAAGAGACGGTGCTGGATCTCTTACCCGAGGAAATTACCCGCATCCGCCCCGCCTTGTTCCCCTGTGGACGGTTGGATAAGCATACCACGGGACTTATGATCATCACTAACAACGGCCAACTGTCCCACCGTCTGCTGTCTCCCACAAGGCACGTGGACAAGACCTACGAATTTTCGGTGAAGTTCCCCCTCTCTGATGAAGATGTGACGGCCTTGGAGAGCGGCGTAGATATTGGAGGCTATATTACTGCTCCATGTAAGTTGATCCTTGAGCCGCCAAACCCCGATGAACGGGGACGGGCGGGGAAGATCACCCTCCACGAAGGGAAGTACCACCAGATCAAGCTCATGATGGAAGCACAACACAACCAGATCACCTCCCTCAAGCGGGTTACTTTTGGCCCTCTCGCCCTTGATCCTGCGCTGCGTGCGGGAGAGTGGCGGATGCTGACAGAGGATGAAATCAAGGCACTTGAAAAAGCAGGAGGCATTTCCGGGTGATAGCCTGTTCATCCGCTTCGCGGGAACTCCCTTTTGAGGGGGAACCTTTAGCAAAGCGGGGACCTTAAATATTTCTTTAGGACCCTGTCCCCCTTTTTTTCTTACCTCAGTGGAGAAGAAGGTGCCATGGCGCATAACGCCGGCAAAGATACATACCCTATTTGAATTTTTATTCCAAACCATAAGGAGAACCCATAGCACATGACCATTTTTGAAACACTTGCGCAAGAACTGAACCTGACCGTAGATCAGGTGGAAAAGACCGTCGCCCTCATCGATGAGGGCAATACCATCCCCTTCATCGCTCGTTACCGTAAGGAAGTGACGGGAAGTTTGGACGATGCGATCCTCCGTACTTTGGAGGAGCGTCTCAACGCTCTTCGTAATCTCGAAAAGCGTCGAGACGAGGTTAAAAACCTGATTGATGCCCAAGGTAAACTCACCGAAGAGCTGATCCGCGCCATCGACAATGCCAAAACTGTCACCGAAATCGATGATATCTATCGCCCCTACCGCCCCAAGCGCAAGACCCGTGCCTCTGTGGCAAGAGAAAGAGGGTTAGAGCCCTTGGCTGTTATCATTTTGGCACAGGAGGCATCCTATGAGCCTACGTTAGAGGTACAGGCCGAGGCGTATATCAACGAGGAGCTGGGTGTGAATACCGTTGAAGAAGCCCTGCAGGGTGCCATGGATATTATCGCCGAGGATGTGTCCGATAATGCAGAATATAGAAAGAAGCTCCGAGCTCTTACCTTTGAGTACGGCGTGCTGAGCACTAAGGCAACCAACCCCGAGGCTGACTCTGTGTATACCATGTATTACGAGTTTGCTGAGGCTGTCAAGAAACTACCCGGTCACCGTATTTTGGCCATCAACCGCGGTGAGAAGGAGGAATTCTTGAAAGTCTCTCTCTCCGTTCCGGAGGACGTGGCCCTGAACTTCCTCTTTAACTGCGTTATCACCTCCACTGCCTCCCCTGCCATGAAGTACGTCAGCGCGGCGGTGGCAGACAGCTATGACCGTCTCATCGCGCCCTCCATCGAGCGCGAGATTCGAAACGATCTCTTTGATAACGCCTGCGAGGGTGCCATCAAGGTCTTTTCCGACAACCTCTCTCACCTGCTCATGCAGCCCCCCCTCAAAGGCAAGGTGGTACTGGGTTTTGACCCTGGTTACGCCCATGGCTGTAAGCTGGCGGTGATAGACCGCACGGGCAAGGTACTGGATACCGCAGTGATTTATCCAACCATGAAGAACCGCGCCGAGCAGGCTGCCATGACGGTGAAACGCCTCGTCCGCAACTACAAGGTGGATGTGGTGGCCATCGGCAACGGCACCGCATCTCGCGAGAGCGAGGTGTTCGTGGCGGATTGCCTCAAGCAGATGGACACCGATTGTAAGTATATCATCGTCAGCGAAGCAGGTGCGTCCATTTACTCCGCGTCCAAGCTGGCCACCGAGGAATTTCCCGAGTTCGATGTCATGCAGCGTTCTGCCGTGTCTATTGCCCGCCGGTTGCAAGATCCCCTGGCCGAGCTGGTGAAGATCGACCCCAAAGGCATTGGAGTGGGACAATATCAGCACGACATGAAGCAAGCCCGTCTGGATGAAGCGCTGGGCGGCGTGGTGGAGTCTTGCGTCAATGCCGTTGGCGTAGACGTGAATACCGCCTCCTACTCTCTCCTGTCTTACATTGCGGGCATTAACATCACCGCAGCTAAAAATATTGTGAAGTATCGTGAGGAAAACGGTGAGTTCGCTACACGCGCCCAAATTACCAAGGTGCCTCGCATTGGCGCTAAGGCCTTTGAGCAATGTGCAGGCTTCCTACGCATTCCCGGGGGGAGGGAAATCCTCGACAACACAGGTGTTCATCCCGAATCCTATGAGGCTGCCAAGGCTCTTCTCAAAATGTTCGACTACACCGAGGAGGATCTCAGAGCAGGGAAGCTCTCCTTCCTGAAATCCAAGGTGATCAAGGCGGGTGTCAAGCAGACTGCCGAAGCCTTGAGCATTGGTGAGCCTACCCTTTTGGATATCATTACCGAGCTGGAAAAGCCCGGCCGCGATATCCGTGACGGCTTTGACGCACCCGTGCTTCGTGAGGATGTTATGTCTCTCGAGGATCTCAAGCCGGATATGATTTTGACAGGCACTGTCCGTAATGTCACCGACTTTGGCGCCTTCGTGGATATCGGCGTGCATCAGGACGGTCTGGTGCACATCTCTCAACTGTCGAGCAAGTTCATCAAGCACCCTTCTGAGGCCGTATCCCTCGGTGACGTGGTTAAGGTGAAGGTGCTTTCGGTGGATGTAAAGAAAAAGAGAATTTCTCTGACTATGAAATTTAAAGAGTAAGATGAAAATAAATTGTTTAGTGGGGGATTAACGAAAACCCGTAGGGGCGGATTCCATATCCGCCCGTTCTAAAAAATCATTGATCTCCGTAGATCTTTAGGAGGTTTTCGGGCGAATATGGAATCAGCCCTACAGAATCAACATAGCCCGTAAACAATAATTTGCGCGACGGGCATTCCCACGCGGGATGTAGCCCGCAGATGCTCTCCCACATTGGCCGCCGGCATCGCCGACAGAAAGGAGCCCTCCATGAAAGATACTCGCCTTTCCGATATTTTGCTGGGAAGAGAAGACAACTACCTCCTCCCCTTCTATTGGCAACACGGCACCCACCGTGATCGCATTCCCGCGCAAATTCAGCGCATTTATAACAGCGGATGCCGCGCCGTCTGCGTGGAATCCCGCCCCCATCCCGATTTTTGCGGACCCGATTGGTGGGCAGATATGGATATCATTCTTGCTGAATGTGAGAAGCGGGATATGAAGGTCTGGGTGTTGGATGATAAGCGTTTCCCTACGGGCTTCGCTAATGGTCTGATCGCAAAGAAATATCCCCACCTCCGCCAATGGGAGATCATCGAGGAGCATATTGACGTGCTGGGTCCCGCACCCGGTACCGCTTTTTTGGTCAGTAAGGTGCTCCCTGATGACGAGATTTTGGGCGTTTACGGATGTGAACGAAATGGCTTCGGCGAGTTTATCGAAGGAAACTTCGTTGATCTAACCCCCACCATCACCGAGGGCTATGCTTACTGGGACGTACCTGCGGGCATCCACCGTGTATTTGTATATACAAAATCCCGCCGTGGCATTCGGGATCCCTATATTGACATGACCTCCTATGAGTCTTGCTCGGTACAGATCGAGGCGGTCTATGAGCCCCACTACGAGCATTACGCCAAATATTTCGGCAACACCTTTATCGGATTTTTCTCGGATGAGCCCTCCTTCGGTAACAGCATGGCCACTCGTCACCCCGTAGATCCAAGCGGCCACGAGCGTCCTTTGGGTACCGTGGGCATGGCACTACCTTATAACCCCAAGGTTATCGAGTTGATGACCGCTGAAATGGGCGAATATGCTTTGCCTTACATGGCTGAGCTGTGGTATCCGAGCGATCATGCCCCCGTGACCCGTTTGGCCTACATGAATGCCGTGACAAAACTCTACCGTGATAATTTCAGCTACCGCTTGGGTAACTGGTGCCGTGAGCATGGGGTCATGTATATCGGTCATATCATCGAAGATAACAACTGCCACGCCCGATTGGCTGTAGGCGCGGGTCACTATTTCCGCGCACTGGAGGGGCAGGATATGGCGGGCATTGATATTGTGCTCCATCAGGTCATGCCGGGTATGGCGCATCATATTCATAACGCCAGTTTAAGTACGGGCATCAGCGATCCTGCCTTTTACCATTACGTTTTGGGGCAGTTGGGCGCATCTTTGGCGCACCAGTATCCGCAAATGAAGGGGCGCGCCATGTGCGAGGAGTTTGGCGCTTACGGCTGGGCAGAGGGTGCTACCATGATGAAGTGGATCACCGACTTTTTGCTCGTTCGCGGTATCAATCATTTCGTCCCCCACGCCTTCTCCCCCGACTATCCCGATCCCGATTGCCCACCCCATTTCGGTGCAGAAGGGCATGACCCCCAATTTGAGGGATTTACGCACCTCATGAAATATACCAACAAAGCAGCCCATCTTCTCTACGGCGGCACACATATCACCTCCTGCGCCATTTTCTACCATGCCGAGGGTGAGTGGATGAACAACAAAGGCGGGTATATGTTTACCCAAGTTCCCGCCAAGAGGTTATTGGATAACCACCTCTGCTACGATATCATCTGCTTGGATACATTGGAAAAGGCCACCGTCGCCGACGGCAACCTCGTGATTAACGGCGAGCACTACGGCGCGTTGGTGATCCCCTATGCAAGGGTATTGCCAGACGCTTTGTCCGATATCACCGAAAGACTCACGCAGGCGGGCGTACCCGTGCTGTTCTGCGACGGAAAACCCAACCAACCCGAAAATATGTGCGGTGAGGTGGTTTGGATAGCGAATTTGGCCGACCGCATCCGTGAGTTGGGACTTGCCGATGTCACCGTGGAAGGGAATTGCCCCCTTCTGCGCCACTACCACGTCAAGCGCGAGGATGCTGACATATTTATGTTCTTCAACGAGGACAGCATGAATACCGCTAAAGCAACCGTCACCCTCCCCGCCAGCGGCAAATTCATGCGCCTCCGTCTCATCGAGAACGGCGCGTTTGCCGATATGACCGAGGATGGCAAGGTTACCGTGGAGCTACTTCCCTGTCAGTCCGAGATTTTGGTCTTTGGCTCTGCCGCCGAAGAAATGCTTCATCCTCATATACGCAGACTATCGGTGCCCGTTAAGATCACCACGCTGACGCCCTCCTATGAAATTTCTTTGGCAGATTCAGATGATCTGACTGAATTCTGTCTCTATAAGACCACCGATACGTTGGTGAACATCACCGCCGCTTCCGAGAAGCCCTCATTCTCGGGCCTGATACGCTACACATTTACACTCGATTTGGATGAAGTCCCCACTAACGCTGTACTGGATTTGGGGCGTGTGGGTCAGACCGCCAAATTTTTGGTTAACGGCACAGAGGCAGGCATTCGTATCACCGCGCCCTATTCCTGCCCCATCTCTTATTTGCTTCACAAGGGAAAAAATACCCTTACCATCGAGGTGGCCAACACCCTTGTAGGCAAAGTCAGAGATCCATTCTCCCATTGTATGCCTATCCCCCCCTCGGGACTGTTGGGCCCGGTCAAGCTTTTGGAATATTGATATATTAAGAGGAATTTATCATGAAACTGATTGCTCACAACCAAGTCAATCTGAAAAGCGGCTTCTTTTTTGATAAGCAGGAGCTGAACCGTCAAGTTACGCTGGAAGCCGTCTACGACCGCTTTTCCGAGACCGGACGTATCGGCGCATTCAAGTTTGGCTTTCCCGAAAAAGACCCTATCCAGCCTCACTTTTTTTGGGATAGTGACGTGGCCAAGTGGATGGAGGGCGCGGCCTATAGCCTGATGCACTCGCCCGATTCTGCTTTGGAAGCCAAAGTAGACGAGATCGTGGATAATATCGAGAAAAACCAATGTGAGGACGGCTATTTCAATATCTTTTTCACGGTGGTTCAGCCCGAAAACCGCTGGGCAAACCGTGATTGGCACGAGCTGTACTGCGCAGGCCACCTCATGGAGGCCGCTGTTGCTTATGCCGAAGCTACGGGAAAGACCAAGCTCCTCACTTGTATGGAGAAGTATGCTGACTATATTGCTAAGGTCTTCATGGAAGAGCATTCTGCGAGCTTCCACACCCCCGGCCACGAGGAGATTGAACTGGCCTTGGTGAAAATGTACCGTCATACGGGCAAAAAGAAGTATTTAGACATGGCTGCCTACTTCATCAACATCCGCGGTACCGTGGAGGAGGCCAATAAGAATAACTATAACCAATCCCACCTGCCCGTCCGTGAGCAGGACAGCGCCGAGGGTCATGCCGTCCGTGCCGTGTATCTTTACACGGGTATGGCATATCTGGCCAAGGAAACTGGGGATGAGGCATTGATCTCAGCCTGCAAGAAGCTGTGGGAGGACGTGACACATCGCAAGATGTATATCACCGGCGGTTTGGGCTCTACCTATATCGGAGAGGCCTTTACCACTCCCTTCGATCTGCCACCCGATCAAGCCTATACCGAGACCTGCGCGGGCATCGCCCTCTGTTTTTTCGCCAAGGCTATGTTGGCTCTTGAAAACAAAGCTGAGTACGCCGACGTGGCGGAGCGTGCCCTTTATAACGGCGTTCTGTCGGGACTTTCCATAGATGGTGTCCAGTTCTTCTATGAAAACCCTTTGGAGATCAATCTCTCTGAGCGCTTCAACAGCGTGTGGGGGGGCCGACGGTTCCCTGCGCACCGTCGTGTGGCCTGCTTCGGATGCTCCTGCTGTCCTCCTAATATCAACCGTCTCCTGCCTACCTTGGGCGGCTATGTCTACGGTTTGGAGGGAGGTACCCTGTATATCAACCAATTCGCGGATTCGGATATGACCGACGGAGACGTGACCGCTTCTGTGTCTACGACTTACCCCATGAACGGCACCATTACCATCACCGCTCAGGGCGTGGGCACAATCGCTGTTC
>SVTB01000112.1 GCA_015064015.1 Oscillospiraceae bacterium
TTCGGCCCCCAAACGGAGAGCGGTTCTTGCGGCGTCCATGGCCACGTTGCCGCCGCCCACCACGGCCACGCGCTTGGCACGGAGGATAGGGGTGGTGGCATCTTCTTTGTATGCTTTCATAAGGTTAGATCGGGTCAAAAACTCATTGGCGGAGTAAACGCCCTTGAGAGACTCGCCGGGAATGCCCATGAATCGAGGAAGTCCCGCGCCGGTACCCACAAAAACGGCCTCAAAGCCTTCTTCAAACAGCTCATCCACCGTGATGGTCTTACCGATAACCACATTGGTCTCAATGGCAACGCCCATACGGCGCAGGCCTTCCACTTCTTTTTGCACGATGTGTTTGGGAAGACGGAACTCGGGAATACCGTACATGAGTACGCCGCCCGCCACGTGGAGGGCTTCGTATACCGTCACGTCATAGCCGCGCACGGCCAACATACCCGCGCAAGAAAGCCCTGCGGGGCCGGAGCCTACCACAGCCACTCTGTGTCCGTTCTTTTCGGGCAGGATAGGGTGTTCGGTGGAAAAGGCATTGTGCCAATCCGCCACGAAACGTTCCAAACGACCAATACCTACGGGCTCACCCTTGATTCCACGGACACACTTGGACTCGCATTGTTTTTCCTGCGGGCATACGCGACCGCAAACAGCGGGAAGACTGGAAGACCGGCGGATGATCTGATAGGCCGCTTCAAAGTCCCCTTCCCTCACCTTTTCGATAAAGGCGGGAATGTGGATATTAACGGGACAGCCTGTAACACAGGGGGCGTTCTTGCAGTTCAGGCAACGCAAAGCCTCATCCATGGCCTGAGCCTCGGTATATCCCAAGGCTACCTCCTCAAAATTACGAGCACGGATGGCGGGATTCTGGGTAGGCATGGGGTTCTTTATAGGAGACATATTGGGTTTTGCCATTTCACTCTACCTCCTTTTTGAACAGATTGCAGGAGGCTTCTCTGGCGTGACGCTCAAAGTCGGCGTACATGGTGCTGCGAGACATGGCCTCGTCAAAATCCACCTCAAATCCGTCAAAATCGGGGCCATCTACGCAGGCAAACAGCGTTTTTCCGCCGACGGTGAGTCGACAACCGCCGCACATCCCCGTGCCGTCCACCATGACGGGGTTCATAGATACCACGGTGGGAACACCGTAGGGTTTCGTCGTAGCAACGACGAATTTCATCATGACAAGAGGACCGATGGCAATGACGCGGTCATAGTTTTCCCCTGCATCTATAGCTTCCTTAAGAGGAATCGTTACCACACCCTGACGACCGTAAGAGCCATCGTCGGTCACAATCGTGAGCTTGTCGGAGCAGGCCTTGAATTCGTTTTCAAGGATCATTAGCTCCTTGTTTCGGAAACCTACGATGCTATGCACCTCACAGCCTGCCTCATGAAGAGCTTGTGCCACGGGAAGGGCGATGGCACAGCCAACGCCGCCCCCCACCACGCAGACCTTTTTGAGTCCTTCAATCTCGGTGGCCTTGCCTAAAGGGCCTACAAAATCTTGAATATACTCCCCTTCGAGCTTTTGGCTCAAAGCATGGGTGGTAGCACCTACCGTCTGGAAAATGATCTTAACGGTGCCCTCTTCTGTATTGGTACCCGCCACGGTCAGGGGAATTCGCTCCCCATCCCCGTCTACACGGAGGATGATGAACTGCCCTGCCTTGGCTTTTTTTGCCACACGGGGCGCTTCAACGTCCATCATAACAACAGCGGGATTTAAATATTTTTTGTGTATAATCTTATTCATGGATCATGCCTTTCGGAATCTTTTGGAGAAGACTTTCTTTCTACAACATTATAGCACAGAAGAAGGTATAAATCAAGTGTCTTACCAAAGAAAATATTCCCGCAGAAGAATTTTCGAAGCGAATCAGAAAAGCAAAACACCGTCTCAAAAGAGACGGTGTTTTGTACAAATTATGTCTGCCGTATAGGACGAGCGTTCACTTATTCAGCGTTTCTGTTGCGGAAGCACTCGCTGCAGTATACAGGACGATCGTCGTGGGGCTGGAAGGGAACCTTGCAAGCCGCACCGCAGTTTGCGCAGGTTGCGTCAAACATCTGGCGGGTGCCACCCTCACCGCGGTTTGCCTTGAACTTTGCACGGCAATCACGGCATCTCTGGGGCTCATGCTCAAAGCCCTTCTCGGCATAAAACTCCTGCTCTCCGGCAGAAAATACGAATTCCTGTCCGCAATCTTTGCAGACCAATGTCTTGTCAGTGTACATAAAATACCTCTATCCTTTCGTGCCCTCGGACACCTATAATAGTAACATTATACATCGCTATCCTCTTTTTGTCAACCCCTTATTCAAAAAAATTTCACGAGTTTATCACATTTTTCCAAAAAAGATCGACCTCTGTCAAGCAGAAGCCGATCTTTTTATGTATTTTGATCTCAATTAAAACTTTTTGCGGGGAAGATCGGTTTGAAATTCCTCCAAAAGCTGATCCAACTCGTCATTCACAGGCATACGCTTCTTGGGAGCCACAGGCTTTTCAGCTTCCTCTGTACGAGCGGGCTTTGCGGCAGCAGGAGCCTTGCGAACAGGTCTAACACCTGCGGCAGGAGCCTTCTCCTCCACGACCTGTACGGGAGCCTCTTCCACAGCAGGCTTCTTGTTGAAACCGGTTGCAATGATGGTGATACGCATCTCGTCTTCCAGCTCGGTATCAAAGTTGACACCCCAAATGACGTTGGCGCCGGGAGCTGCCTCATTGGCAATCATGGTAGAAGCCACAGTGACATCCTCCAAACCTACATCGGGAGACACGGTGATACTGATAAGCAGGCCATTGGCGCCCGAGATAGAGGACTCCAACAGGGGGCTGGAAATAGCGGCGCGAGCGGCCTCTTCTGCCTTATCCTTACCGGTGGCAATACCCACACCCATATGTGCGTGGCCTGCATCCTTCATAACAGAGGACACGTCATTAAAGTCGAGGTTGATAAAAGCATCCACGTTGATAAGGTCGGAGATGCTCTTGGTACCGCGAGACAGCACGCTGTCGGCCACCTCAAAGGCATTCATAAGGGTAATGCGGGTGTCGCTGACTTCCTTCAGACGGTCATTGGGGATAACCACCAAAGAGTCAACATACTGACTGAGCTCTGCAATACCGGCAATCGCCTGATCCATACGGCGTTTCTGCTCGAATTCGAAAGGCTTGGTCACGATACCAATGGTGAGAATCCCCATCTCTCTGGCAATACGTGCCACAACGGGAGCTGCACCGGTACCCGTACCGCCGCCCATACCTGCGGTGATAAAGGCCATATCGGTACCCTGCAGGATACCCTTGATCTCTTCGATGGATTCCTCGGCAGCTCTGGCACCAATCTGAGGATTTGCGCCTGCGCCGAAGCCATTGGTCAGCTTCTCACCGATAACGAGACGGATCGAAGCATTGGAGCGGTTGAGAGCCTGCCTGTCAGTATTGATCGCAACAAACTCGACACCCTTGATGTTAGATGTGATCATACGGTTGACAGCGTTGTTACCGCCGCCGCCAACACCAATTACTTTAATATTTACGCCGGATGTGAAAGTATTATCGTGTTCAAAGGTCATGTTTATAATCCTCCATTTTCATGGCGGCCTCCCTTTGGGGTAGAGATACCGCGCAACTTACATACACCTATATAATATACTTTTTTTTGAAAAATTGCAATAGTTTTTTTGAAATTTCAAAAAAATTTACAACATATTCACTCATATCCTGCTTTTTGATGAGTTTTCACGATATTTACCCTTGCTCCGCCCTTAAATCATAATTTCAATCAGCGTTTCATATGATGATATCGCCTGTTGCGGTTCTGCCGCTCCATATACGGTGCTCAAGGAGGATGATCATGTCCCGAAGTCCCGCTCGCCGATTTGCGCAAAACGCTCTTTTACTTATAGCCGTGAACCTTCTCATGAGAACCGTGGGGGTTTCCTTCAACGTCTACCTTTCCAATCGGGCAGGCGGTGAAGTCATGGGGCTTTTTTCTCTTTTGTCCGGTGTATATGCTTTTGCGCTGACTTTGGGGTGCGGCGGTATCAATTTGGGCACCACCCGCATGGTAGCCGATGCGCTGGGACACGGTCTGGGAAATCCTGCGGCCTGTCAAAAGGAAATACGGCTATGTCTCAAGCGGTGTCTCATATACAGCCTTTGCTTCGGAATCGGCGCTTGTTTTTTACTTTACATATTGGCCCCCACCGTTGGATCTGTCTGGCTGGGTGACGAGCGAACCGTTTCTTCCCTGCGTGTCATGGCGCTAACCCTTCCCCCTATTGCATTGACCTCCTGCATGAGCGGATATTTTACCGCTATGCGCAATATCGTTCCCAATGCCGCTGTAGGTGTTCTCTCACAACTCGTTCGTATCGGAGGCTGCACATATCTCATGTCTCTGTGGTTGGGGGACGGAGAAGAGGCGATTTGTCTGTCCCTGGTATTGGGTGGAGGGATATCCGAGCTGGCAGCATTCCT
The DNA here is from genome assembly GCA_015064015.1 of Oscillospiraceae bacterium. Taxonomy (GTDB): domain Bacteria; phylum Bacillota; class Clostridia; order Oscillospirales; family CAG-272; genus CAMEON01. The sequence goes on from SVTB01000112.1 coordinate 4,496, forward strand.
TATGACTTGGCTGGCTTACGCCATAGAGCGTCGAAACAAAGCGCGAACTTTGAAAGTTTCAGATACACCGGAAAATCTTCCTGACGAGCATCTCCGAGGACTAAGCCACAAGCTTTTATCCATTACTGTACCGGTAACCCTGAGTGCCTGTCTCCGCTCAGGTCTTCTGACACTGCAACACATTCTAATTCCCAAAGGTTTAAAAGCCTCCGGTGCGGATTGGTCTCGGGCTCTCAGCTCTTACGGTACTCTGCACAGCATGGTGCTGCCCGTGGTTTTGTTTCCTTCGGCATTCATCTCCTCTTTTTCTTCCCTTTTAGTGCCGGAAATCGCGGAATCCCATGCCGCGGGTGACATGGAGCGTGTGGCGCGTATCTCCCGCCGGATCATTCAGCCCGCCTTATTTTTCTCGTTTGGAGTGGCCGGCATCATGAGCTGTTTTTCTCATGAGCTGGGTATGCTTTTATATAATAGTGCCGAGGCCGGCAGCTATATAAGACAGTTAGCACCGCTCATTCCTATCATGTATGTAGATAGCTCAGTAGATGCGGTGCTTAAGGGAATGGGCGAGCAGGTCTACTCCATGAACGTCAACATCGCGGATGCGCTTTCCTCTGTTATCATGGTATGGTTTTTACTTCCTCACATGGGACTACAAGGATACGTAATCACCATCTACGTTACCGAAACGCTGAATACCACCCTGTCCCTGACACGGATGCTTCGTGTCAGTCGTATGGCGGTTCATTTGAAAAAGCAAGTATTTGGCCCTTTGCTTTGCATTGTAGGCGCCACCTGCGCCGTGAGACTGTGCGGATGGCTTTTGCCTATCCCCTACCCTAATACAGCCATGAGCCTCACCGGGCTGATTGTCGTCACAGCCCTTCTGTATTTTGCGCTTTCTTTCTTCTGCGGTGTGATTGGACGAGAGGAATGGGAACAGATCAAAAGCATTTTTTGTTTCAAAAAATCCTCTCCTTCCGTTGCCGCACACAAAAAAGCCCTCGATCCCTAAGGGAGCGAGGGCTTTAATATGCAACAAGACCAATGTTTTATTAGAGCTTTACCGACTATGAAAAGTTTTCGCGGATATCGTTATCATAAGTTATGCTTTTTTAACCGCCAGACCGCACCAACCGTTATCGGTGAGATATTCTACCACCTCAAAGCCATAAGCGTTGAAAGCGGCGATCACATCATCGGCACGCTCCTCAATGATACCCGAGGCTAACAGGATGGCGTCATCCTTCATGTAACTGCCCACATCGGGAGTCATGCGGATGATAATATCCGCCACGATGTTGGCGCAAACCAAATCATACTTCCCTTCCTCAAGGCTGACCTGCTTCAAAAGATCGGACTGATCACAGGTGACGTTGGTGAGGCCGCTGTCCTTGATGTTTTCGCGGGCCACGCGGACGGCGGTGGGGTCAATGTCATAAGCGCGGCAGGTCTTTGCCCCGAGTCTAGAGGCGCAAATGGCCAAAATGCCCGTGCCCGTACCCACATCAAGCATATGACAGCCATCCCCGGTGTACTTTTCCAAAAGGCGAATAACGAGACGGGTGGTCTCGTGGGTACCCGTGCCAAAGGCCATGCCGGGATCCATGCGGATGACAAGCTCCCCTTCGGCGGGCTTATAGGATTCCCACGCGGGACAGATGACGATCTTCTCGCCAATTTTGATGGGCTTATAATACTGCTTCCAGGAATTGGCCCAGTCCTCTTCATTGACACCCACGATCTCGATCTTGCCGTCCAGGTGATTCTCCTCCAAGCGACTTCGGATATAGGCCAAATCGTCCATATAGGACCGGTCAGAAGGAACAAACACGGACACAGATGCCACGGTCTTATCGGCCTGCAGGATCTTTTCGTCGATGAGATCGCCGTAGCAGGTTTTCAGGTTAGTGTCGATATCCGAAAAATCCTCGATCATGAGGTTATTGTTGATCATGCTCATAAGGGCTACCAGCTCATCCAGCTGAGAAAGCGGCACGGTAACGCGGAGCTGTGTCCACTCCTTGACGGTGCCGTAATCCTCGCATACGTAATCTTTATCTGTCATGTCTTTTTGCCTCATTTCTTGTCCTTGTCGAAAAACTTGAAAAACTTGGATTTCTTGGTGTAAAATTTCTCACCGCAAGCGTCTGCGAAAGCGCGCATGGCCTCCTTCTGCTTTTTATCCAACCCCTTGGGGATCTCCACGTTGACGGTGAAGATAAGGTCTCCACGGCGGCCACCGTTGTTATTGACGTAGGGTACGCCCTTGCCTCTCATGGTAAAGATGGTGCCGGGCTGAGTGCCCTCGGAGATGGTATGCTTTTCGGTACCTTCCAAGGTGGGAACATCGATCTCAGCCCCCAAGGTGGCATCTGCCACGGTGACGGGTACCTCGCAGTAGATGTTGTAGCCGTCGCGCTTGAAGAAGCTGTGGGAACGGACGGTGAGTTGGATGATCAGATCGCCTGCGGGGCCGCCGTTCTTACCGTCACAGCCCTGTCCACGAAGGGCAATACGCTCGCCGTCATCAATGCCTGCCGGGATATTGACAGACAGATTTCGGGTCTCGCGTTCCAGACCTGCACCGCGGCACTTCTGACAAGGGGTCTTGATATACTTACCCGTACCCGCACACTTTTCGCAGGTAGTCTTGGACTGGAAGGCCATGCCGCCCATACGCTGTACCGTCACGCGTTGACCCGAGCCCTTACAATCGGGACAGGTCTCAGCAGAGGTGCCGGGCTCGGCACCCGTTCCTTTACAATTTGGGCACTTATGGAGACGAGCATAGGACACATCCTTTTTACAGCCGAAAACAGCTTCCTCAAAGGAAATGGTGAGTTTGGTCTGCACGTCCTGACCGCGTTGGGGACCGTTACGGCGGGTTTGAGCACCACCTCCAAAGCCACCCCCGAAGATGCTGGAAAAGATATCACCCAAGTCTCCAAAGTCACCGAAGCCGCCAAAGCCGCCTTCACCGCCGAAACCGCCACCTACAGGGCCATCGGGATTGCCGAAACGGTCGTAATTCTCCTTTTTCTGGGGGTCGGAGAGGACGGAATACGCCTCATTGACTTCTTTAAAATTCTTCTCTGCCTCAGCGTCGCCGGGATTGTGATCAGGGTGGTATTTCATAGCCAGCTTGCGGTAGGCACGCTTGACTGTATCGGCATCAGCATTCTTGTCTACGCCAAGAATTTCATATAAATCTTTATCTGCCATATATGTGGTTCCTTTCGAGAGTATGAAATGTAAAAGGAAGGGGGTAAAAACAAAGTATTTGAAAGATAAATTGTTGTTTATCTTATTTTCCACTTTCTTTCCTCGTCGAAAGAAAGTGGAGTAAAGAACGCCGCTCAAGGGAGATCTCTCAAGGTGACGCACGCCGCCAAAGGCGGCAACAGCGTGTAAAGAACCTCCACACCCGGTACCTCGCCCCCACGGCGGAGCGCCTCGGGGCTCATCAAAAACCTGTTTCTGTCCCCTGATTGAGGCTA
>SVTB01000113.1 GCA_015064015.1 Oscillospiraceae bacterium
CCTCTTTATTTTTTCGTGCTTCTGTGATATACTATATACGCCAAACAAAGCTAAATAACGAAAAGGTGATCTTTTATACCAAGGGGATATTGTACCCTTTTTTGGTTATCATCCGATATGAGTTCGGTAAAAACGCAACTCCACTCGGATGGTAATAAGGGTTTCCTTTTCTGTTTGAGCTTTGTTTGGCGACAATCGGGGTTGCGTTTTTCAGTGCGTCAGCTTCGGTTGGCGCACTTTTTATTTTTGGAGGACAAAAGAAATGAAAAAACTTGCAACTTTGTTTTTAGCCATCCTAATGATATTCTCTCTTGTCGCTTGCGGTGAAACGAATGTTGATTCCCCACCAGATGAACAGGAAACGAATCAACCGCAGTCTACTACTGCACCGGGACGAGAATACGATGAAACTGATCCGGCGGCTGTGCTTGGGGAAATCACCAACGATTTTGCCGATGTCACAACAAGTTTGACACTTAAACTTGAAGAAACATTTTCGGCTGTTGGTACTACTTATGAAGATTACCAAAAGAACAAGGGGCTTGTAGATGAATGGATTGCTCTGGTTCTATCTGAATCTGATGCCCTGTTCGCAAGAACAAAAGAGAATTCGATTGCTTATTTTAAGCTGATTGCGACTGATCCCGATCACAAATACAGCGAGTTCTGTGACGAAGCTCTGGATGAATACTATGATACTGTCTATGATAAAGCTATGGACGAGTATTATGATTCTCTATACGATAATGCCATGGACGATCTGTATGATGAATACTACGATGGCATAATTGACGATGCATACGATGATGTTAAGTATGAAGAATGGAGCAACGCTTCCAGCGAGTGCTACAAAACATGGTCTGATGCAAGCTCCGCTATCTACAAAAAATGGTCTGACGAAAGCTCTTATATTTATGGTCTTTGGTCAGCTATGAGTTCTGCTTTCTGCTATAATGACAACTATGATGTTGATGCCATTGTTGCAGAATATGATAAGGAAAAAGCCGAGGAAGATGCTGAAAAAGCCGAGGAAGAAGCCAAAGTATATGTTGATTTTGATGTCCTTTATGAGATAAATTCCGATGGAGATGCAGAAGTTGTAGGATTTTCCGGCGAAGGTAATAGGATCACTATCAACTCTGAATACGAGGGTGAGGATGTTGTTCGTATTGCAGACTCTGCCTTCGAAGATTGCACAATGCTCGAAAGTATTATTATGTGGGCAGATATAGAAGAAATCGGAAACTCTGCATTTAAGGGGTGTACTGGACTGACGGAGTTTAGTGTTCCAAGTGATACCGAAGTAATCGGACATCATGCATTTGAAGGATGCAGAAATTTGGAAACCCTCGTTATTTGGGGAGACCCCGATATTGGCGAGTATGCCTTTGCTGACTGTGTTAGCTTGTCTGAAATTAGCATTGGCAGCGATACAAAAAATGTTGGTGCTCATGCATTTGACGGCTGCACTGGTGTGACATCTTTGATTATTTGGGGTGTTGAAATTATCGGTGATTATGCTTTTGCCGGATGCACCGGAATTGAAGATGTAAGCATTCCGAGTGATGTGCTTTCTATCGGTAATCACGCCTTTGATGGTTGTACTGCTCTTTCGTCTGTGATTGTTTGGGATGATGATACTGCTATTGGTAAAGACGCATTTGCAAATTGTCCTAATTTGGATGATGCTCCGTCTGCAAGAGGAACCCTTCTTGAATGTACTATGAGCGGGAATAAAAATGGCGGAAGCAACACGGACAATGAAACAAAAGAGCCTACCCAAAGCGAAAATACTGGTGATGCTACGGATGGCATTAGACCCGAATTTAAGGAAGCTATGGACAGCTACGAAGCATTTTACACCGAATACTGCGAGTTTATGAAAGAATACAGTGAGAACCCCACTGATCTAACTTTGCTTGCAAAGTATGCCGATATGCTTGTAAAGGCTGAAGAAATGAACGAAGCATTTGAAGCATGGGACGAGGACGAGTTAAGCAATGAAGAATTGAAATACTACCTTGATGTAAATAACCGTGTTATGAAAATGCTTGTTGATGTTGCCGGATAATCCAGATAGCTAAAAATCCCTTTTGGAACAAAGAGCGCACTTCTATACAGGGGCAAGCCCTGTACGTGCGCTCTGCGAGGCTAACAGCCCGGACGATAAAAGTCCGGGCTGTTTTGCGTCGCCCAATTCCGAACAAGATGCTGCACCCCTTGCGCCGCTTTGCGGCTATCCTAAAGAGAAACCTCTGCACGAATAGCTTCGTACAGAGGTTTAACTGTTTTATGGACGCCGCCCTTATATAAACGCTGTTTTTTTTTAGATGTATTTTCGTTATGCCCTATGCTGAGAAATAGACTGCCGTGGCCACCATGACCGCACAGGTCAAAATGGCCCAGCCCAGGATGGACAGCCAATGGAATCCTCCTTTTTCGCCCCGTTTGTGATGCTCCCAAACCCGCAAAAGCGTAACGGTCAGCAGGATCAGGCAGTAGAGGGGCAAAAGAACGGCCAGGGGAAGGAGGGTCGTGTAGAGATACAGAAGACCCAGCACCACGGCCAGCGCGCAGAGACATAGCTCCGCTGTGCGATAGGGGGTAAAGGGGCGCACGCCGGGGAGGGGAGACTGTTCCGTACGGTCCCCGCGGTCGTCGTGTTGGGAGGCGTTATCTTCGCGCATCGGTTTTTCTCCTGGTTTTAGCATTTTTGAGAAGGCGGGCCTGCTTTTCCTCGTGGTCGCGGCGGAGGAAGAACAGCACAGCTACCGTGGAGAACGCCGCGATCAAGAGAAGGATCAGGGCGATCGTTCCGGCGGGAAGAGGCGTGCTTTCTTCCGTGAGGGGAGCAAACATCTGGGTAAGCTGCTCCTCCGTCATCGTGTCGCTTCCCAGCCGCAGGGTGGACAGATCCAGCATAACGTCCGTTTGGGCGTAGAGCATGATGCCCACGTAGTCCACCTGGTGGCGGTACTCATAGGCCGTCAGGTCACAGCTGAGGGTCACGATCTGACCCAGAGGCACGCTGGCGTAATACTCGGCCCGATGGTCGGCAGAGCCTATTACCAGCACCACCGTAGCCATTCCGTCGGATACCGGCCGTTTTTCTTCTCTCGGCAGCTCGACGGAGAAGGTGAATTCCATGGCATCCACCTCCGTCATATCGTAGGAGCGGCTCAGATTGCGGAGAGCCAGGCCCGCTACGCCGTCGCTGACCTCCTCTTCCGTTTGGAATACGGAGCGCAGAACGCGGGTGTAGCCATCCTCCCGGGTGAATCGGTCACTTTTTTCCGTGGTGCAGGAGGCTACGCCGCCGCCGGGGATCCAGCCCTTGGAGTAAAAGGCCTTGGAAAAGTCAAATAAGGTATGGACGGCGCTTTGAGGCAGGGAGGAGAAGGTGGCCTCTGCGTCGTAAACGTAGCCCTTCTGGGTGTTCATGGCTTTGAGGGCGGCGTAAAAGGCGTGGTCGTTGACCAGCTCCGTGTTGTCCAGAGCCGCAAAAACGGCTACGCCGCGGTTGCGGGAGCAATCCTCCGCAATCTGACCGAACAGCTCGGCTGCGTAAGCACTGTAGGACAGAGCGCTATCCTCCAAAACGTACCGGGCGTAGGCCTCGTAGGCGCTGCGCAGATCGGTTTCGTCGGGCTGCCACAGATAGGCGTATCGGGTGGGCAGAGAAATGCCTGCCTCACCGGCCGTACGGCGCATGGCATCCAGCTCGTTGAAGCATTCGCTAAAGTCCCCAAAGGAGGCGCCCTTGTTTTCTGCAGGCAGATGGATCTGCCAGGTAAGGGGCACGCTTCCCAATATCTCCAGACGCTGGGACAGAAGAGAGACGAAGGGCGTCAAGGGGAAGCCCTCCTCCGCGGTCAAGCTCGTCCGGAGAGGAAGCAGGATCCGCATGGAGGCGGAATCGGCTGCGTTGTAGGTGACACGGCACATTTCAGCCAGAGCGGCTATGTAGGAGGCGTATTCCTCGTCGCTGCCGCCGGCCAAAGCCCCCAGACCCGTGCAGGTGGGATCGTTGGCGCCAAAGCCCAACGTAAAGCCGGCCAGGCCTTCGTATCGCTGGCTCAGATGGCGGATCAGCGCCGCCCAAAGATTCTTTACGCCGGGGCGGGAGAAGTCGGGCATATAGGCCTCTGCGGTATTCTCATAGGTGAAGCCCTCCATGGGGTGGGAGGCGTAGAGGCGCAGGTACACCTTGGTGCCGGAGGAGATATAGAAGGAAACGTCCCGATCGAGAGCTTTGAGAAAATCTCTTGACAGATGAATCCGACGGGTGGAGGTTTCCCCCTCTTTTTCGTAATCGGTATAGGTCAGGTAGGTACTGCCCTCCGTGGTCAAAAGCTTATCAAGAGGCACGTCCACGATAACGTGGGAAGCACCCGATTCAAATACCCCCACGGAAGCGCTGCCCGTGAGGCCAATGGGGGAAAGAGACACGGGATCCGACAAATTCGCGTCGGGATAGCGGGGCCGGGAAAGGGGCTCGTAGCGAAGGCTACCGTCCTTCTCGGGCACGCAGATGGCGGCAAAGAACAGATACGTATCCGCCAGATCCGCCAGGGAGGCGATGTCGACGGAATAAGTAAAGGCTGTCGAGATCTTCACCGAGCCCAGGGAAATGGCGGTAGATAAATCGTCCACCGTAGCGGAGGGCAGGGCGAAGAATCCGATGGAGGAGCCGGCGTGCTTTCGTACGGCATCGCGGCTGAGGGTTCCTTCAAATAAAAGGGAGCCGCCGGAGCGCTTCAGGGAGGTGAGTACCCCCACCTGGTTATCGCCGGCGCGGGGGGTGGGCACGTGATCGGGAATGCTGAGGGACTCAAGCGTAAAGAACCGATCGCAATCCACGTCCTCAAAGAGCAAATTATAGGTGGTAGCGTCGCGGGGAATCGTTAAGGGCACCACCAAAAGCTGTTCGCTTTCCATGGAGCTGTTCAGGGTGATCTTGCCGGTGGAAATGGAACCGCCCGGACCGCTGAAGGCGATGCGGAGGGTGCCGGAGCGAATACCGGCCAAACGCAGGTAGAGGGATACGGGATTTTTGCCATCCAGCTTGGCGGTGGTCAAAATCACGCCCGTGATCTCGGCGGTGTCGTCGTCGGGGCGGACCTTTCCGCTGGCGGAGCTGACGGTGCCAACACCGGACAACAGCTGAGAAGCGCAGTAGCGGTCAGCGGTATTCAAGGCGTAAGGCAAAACGTCCTCCGTGTAGGGAGAGCTGACGCAAAAATATCCGGGAACGTGCTGTCGGTCGTAGGATACGGTAAGAGTAATGGAAGTGATGGCTCCCTTACCGTAAAGGGGCCGGACGTCGAGGGAAAGAAGGGACCAGCCGCCACCCTTTACGTCCAGGGAAGAGGTGTAGCTGTCTCCTTGGTCGGTTACCAGGGTAATGGAGACGGGATAAAAGGCTGCCAAGCTGGCGCCTGTGAATTTACCGTCGGGAGAGAAGGAATCCAGGGATATTCCCAAGCGAAGGGTCTTGAAGCCTTCGATGGATACGGGGCGGCTTTCGTAATCCAGCGTGATCGTCGTACTGCCGTTAAAGAGGGGAGAGCCGTCCTCCTTGGCGCCCTCGGGGAGAAAATTCTCTTCGGAATAGAAGCGGGCGTAGGCGTAGATAATGTGGTTTTCCAGCCTGCGGCCTTGGCCGCTGACGTCACCGGAGAAGGACCAGTTATCGGTGTAAAGCCCCAGATTTTTTACGCGGGAAGTGGTAGCTTCCATATAAGAAGGAGCGAATACCGTTTGCTCATTGCCATTATAGCCGGGAATGGCGTGAGAAAGGACACTTTGAGCGGCTGCAGGCGCGGGAACAAAGAAAAGCAGCAGAGCGCAAAAAGCGGCGCCCAGAGCCAGAGATAGGGCCTTTTTCATCAAAAACTCCTCCTTTATCAAAATATCGGAATGAGGTCTGCACCGGGGGCAGGCCTCGAAGACACCGCAGAAGGTGTCGAAACTCCACTCAAATCATTGTATCACAGCCTTTTTTTCTTGTCAACAAACAGTGTGTGAATTCACTTCCGGAAGATGCAAAAAAATCTAAAAAACTTTAAAAAAACTCTTGACAACAAGGATGGCTATGTGGTATAATAACATCCGTCAACGCGGGACGCGTTGTTTTTATGGAAGCATAGCTCAGTTGGGAGAGCATCTGCCTTACAAGCAGAGGGTCATAGGTTCGAGCCCTATTGTTTCCATCAGGGTGGGGATGAACCCCATTTTGAATGGCCTGGTAGTTCAGTTGGTTAGAACGCTAGCCTGTCACGCTAGAGGTCACGGGTTCGAGTCCCGTTCAGGTCGGTTCGTTTGGAGTAAATTCCGAGCGAATAAATGCCTCTGTAGCTCAGTTGGTAGAGCAGGGGATTGAAAATTCCCGTGTCGTTGGTTCGATTCCGACCGGAGGCACTTCCGAATATGGAGTTGCAATCGTGATTCAAGGTTCGGAAATATGCGGATTTAGCTCATTTGGTAGAGCGCAACCTTGCCAAGGTTGAGGTGGCGGGTTCGAGCCCCGTAATCCGCTTTTGGTGTGGAAATATCTGCACCTTATGGAAGCATAGCTCAGTTGGGAGAGCATCTGCCTTACAAGCAGAGGGTCATAGGTTCGAGCCCTATTGTTTCCAGCAAGCGAGGTAAAATCCTCGCTTTCCATACGGCCTGGTAGTTCAGTTGGTTAGAACGCTAGCCTGTCACGCTAGAGGTCACGGGTTCGAGTCCCGTTCAGGTCGCTCTTCGTTGTGACCGCAAAAAGATTCGGTATAACGAACGCCTCTGTAGCTCAGTTGGTAGAGCAGGGGATTGAAAATTCCCGTGTCGTTGGTTCGATTCCGACCGGAGGCACTCCGATTGTTGGGCAACCGCGATCGGTTCATATGCGGATTTAGCTCATTTGGTAGAGCGCAACCTTGCCAAGGTTGAGGTGGCGGGTTCGAGCCCCGTAATCCGCTTAAAACAAAAAGACCGCTTTTGCGGTCTTTTTGTTTTACATGGTTATGAGGATGAGAAACGGTGCTCACTTGTGAGCGAGTTTCGGAACCCCGCGGGACTCAAGAATATCTCCCGTTACGTTTTATTTTTGGCTGCGCGCTTTTCTTTGATCATGAAATAAAGCGTGATGCCGTTTGTGATAATGGTGGCACCGTCAAAGATGGCACCTACGTAGGATTTCAGAATAAAGTGATAGACCATCCAGGGAACAAAGGATAGCGTTACCAGGATCTTGAACTTGATAGGGTCCTTTACGTCCATGAAAAGAATATATAGGGTGCAGACCGCGGCGGGAAGGATGCCGAGAAGCCCCTGGTCGTTGAGCAATACCGTCATGAGAATGGAGGCCCCGATCAGAATAGCCTTCCAAAAGCCGTTCAGCTTCTCTTTATAGCATAGATAGTTTCTAAAGCAGGAGAGAACGTTGCTGACGGCGCCGGTAACTCCACCCAGCAGGAGCATGCTTACGGCCTGCATCAGAAGCTGCAGGATCTGTACCAGGAGGATCTTCGACTTTTTCTTAATGGAGCCGGAGCCCACCTGGATGAGGGCGGCTAAAAAATCGATTACGTTAGCAGTTACAATGATCATGATTTGTCTCCATGAGGATCAATTGGCGTTCCAAAAGAGAAGGGAACGCGCCTTTACAGATGAACTGACACCATTCTACCATAGAAATGCTGAAAAATAAAGTACGCGATACGAAAAACAGCCCCCACGGGTGTGAGGACTGTTTTAGTTATCGTTTGATGGCTCGGCGCACTCGGCAAAGTGTTATACCACATTTGCCCCAAAATCACACCAACGCTTAACGCCTATTCAGCTCGACAAATTGGAATTTGATTTATCGTTTCTTGTAAATCACAAGCTCTGGATTCTCTCCGTTTTCCTCGTAAGTACAGACGAGAAGGAAGTCCATGTTTGCTGCTATACCAAA